>SKUV01000323.1 GCA_007129775.1 Paracoccaceae bacterium
AAACAGACGGGGCCCGAAACAGACGGGGCCCGAAACAGACGGGGCCCGAAACAGACGGGGCCCGGAACAGACAGACAACAGCGCAAAGGGCCGCCGGATTTCCGGCGGCCTTTTTGCATGGTGATTCGCGCGTTGCAGCCTGCGCCGTTCTTTCCGATTTGCATCCTGACCGCCGATCTGCCCGGCAGTTGCGAAACAATCCCGGCGCGGAGCTGTGATTGATCACCTGTCCGTGGTCGAATAAGGATTCATTTTGACATGATTGGGGCGTCGATGGCATAAGAACGGCGTGCCAAGGTCCTGCCGGCGGCACGGGACGCGGGCTTGTCAGGTGGCCCTCCCGATGCGCCGCAGGGGTGAAGCAGCTGCTTCGGTTTTCGCTCGGATAAGCGGCCCCAGATGCGGACCCTCTGCCGCATCGCCACGGGGCCGCTTTTCCTGTTCCGGGTCGCAAATTTCCGGGCGCAGCTTTCCGGATCGCGAGGGCTGCGGCCAGGCTCAGGGCCTGCGCGCGAGCCGCTCCTCCAGCACATCGAAGGGCACGCCGGGCTCGTCCTTGGCGCAGCGGATCACCAGCGAGGTCTTCACGCTGGCCACATTCTCGGCCGCGGTCAGTTGCTCGGTCAGGAAATTCTGGAAAGTCGAAAGATCCGGCGCAACGCATTTCAGGATGAAGTCGATCTCGCCGTTGAGCATGTGGCACTCGCGCACCAGCGGCCAGTTGCGGCAGCGGTTCTCGAAGGCGGCAAGGTCCACCTCGGCCTGACTGTGCAGCCCGACCATGGCAAAGACCTGCACCTCGAAATCCAGCGCGCGCGCGTTGATATCGGCGTGATAGCCCCGGATATAGCCGGACTCCTCCAGCGTGCGCACCCGCCGCAGGCAGGGCGGCGCCGAGATGCCGACGCGCCGCGCCAGTTCGACATTCGTGATCCGGCCATTGGCCTGCAGTTCCGAAAGGATCTTGCGGTCGATCGGGTCCAGCTTGTGCCCTGGCATGCTGCGTCTCCTGCCGAATTTCGCGATACTTAGGGCAAGCGGGCGAAATGCGCAATATTGTTTCACGCTTGCGCAATAATTTGAGGCAGGGCCGCCCTCCGGCGGGTCTTGCAAGGGACGCAGGGCTGGTGCATCCGGGGCGCAGGGCTGCGCCGGTTGCAATCGGGCCGCGCGGGGCCATATCGGCGAGAGATATTCAATATTCGATATGTGAGGGGCGGACCAGATGGGCGAGACACGGCACTGCAAGGTTCTGATCATCGGCTCGGGCCCGGCTGGCTATACCGCGGCGGTCTATGCCGCGCGTGCCATGCTGGCGCCGGTGCTGGTGCAGGGTATCCAGCCGGGCGGGCAGTTGACGATTACCACCGATGTGGAGAACTGGCCCGGTGATACCAGCGTCATGGGCCCCGACCTGATGCAGCGGATGGAGGCCCATGCCCGCGAGATGGGCACCGACATCGTCAGCGACCATATCAGCGCGCTCGATCTGTCGCGCCGGCCCTTCACAGCGCAGGCCGATAGCGGCACCACCTTCACCGCCGATGCCGTGATCCTCGCCACCGGGGCGCAGGCGCGCTGGCTCGGTCTGCCCAGCGAGGAACGGTTCAAGGGCTTTGGCGTGTCGGCCTGCGCCACCTGCGACGGGTTCTTCTATCGCGGCAAGGAGGTGGTGGTCGTCGGCGGCGGCAATACCGCCGTGGAAGAGGCGCTGTTTCTGACCAATTTCGCGACCAAGGTCACCCTCATCCACCGCCGCGACAGCCTGCGCGCCGAAAGGATCATGCAGGACCGGCTGTTTCGCAATCCCAAGATCGAGGTCCTGTGGGATCACGTGATCGACGAGGTGGTAGGCGAGACCGACCCCCTCGGCGTGACCGCCGTGCGCGCGCAGCATGTGTCCACCGGCGCGTTCACCGAAATACCCTGCGCGGGCGTCTTCGTCGCCATCGGCCATGTGCCGGCCTCGGAACTGGTGCAGGGCCAGCTCGACATGCGCGCCGGCGGCTATGTGGAGGTTGCCCCCGGCACCACCCGCACCTCGGTTCCCGGGGTCTTTGCCGCGGGCGATCTGACCGATGATGTGTATCGGCAGGCGGTCACGAGTGCCGGCATGGGCTGCATGGCGGCGCTGGACGCCGAAAAGTTCCTCGCCGCCCAGGAAGCGGGCTGAGCACCCGCCCGCGCTATTCCGCGGCCAGCGGGCGGGCCTGCCGCCCGATGGCGCAGATCTCCGCGATCACCGCGGTCAGCCGATGGCGGGTATCGTTGAAGCCTGCGCCGCGGGTTACCAGACGCTCGTCAAGATAGAGCGCGCGGTCGATCTCGATCTGGACCACATGGCGCCGCTCGGCCGGGCGGCCGTAACGTTCGGTGCTGAAGGCACCCGCAAAGGGGGCGTTGCGGGCCACGCGGAAACCGGCGGCGACGAAAGCGGCCTCGACCCGGTCCACGACATCGCCCCGCGCGGCGGCGCCGAAACGGTCGCCCAGCACGACCTGCGGGCGCGCGCGTGCGGTAAAGGCCGCGCCTTGCAGCGCCTCGTGCGGCATGGAATGGCAATCGATCAGGATCGCTTCGCCAAAGCGGCGGATGTGCGCGGCCATCAGCGAATCGATGCGGTCGTGCCATGGATGCCAGCAGCGGCGCAGCCGGTCCTCGGCCTCGGACAGGGGCAGCTTGCCGGCATAGATCGCCCGCCCGTTCGCCACCACCCGCGGGATCACGCCAAGCCCCGAACTGATCCGCGGGTTGATGGCGCGGCGCGGCGCACCGGCGATCAGCACCGGGTCAAGCTCGTCCGCGGCGCGGTTGAAATCCACATAGGCCCGCGGCACCCGCGCCGCCAGAAGGGGCGCGCCATGCAGCGGTGCCGCCGAGAAAAGCTCGTCCACAAAGGCATCTTCCGACGACCGGATCGAACGGGCATCAAGCACAGACTGGCGCAGGAATCGCGCCGGATAGTCGCGCCCGCTGTGCGGGGATGCAAAGATCACGCTGCTGTCGGGCCGCAGGGGCGTGGTCAGGGAATAGACGCTGTCGAACATGGACACTCCACACGGCTGCCCTTTGATATAGGCTGAATCCGGGCGATGCCAAAACCCCTTGAAGCCGGAATGACTTCAATTTATAGACCCGCGAACCGATGGGGCCGGGATGCGCCGCGCGAGCGGCATTTTCCGATACCGGGGTCAAGGGCGCGTAGCTCAGCGGTAGAGCACTACGTTGACATCGTAGGGGTCACTGGTTCGATCCCAGTCGTGCCCACCATGACGGCCGGGGCCATCCCGGCAAAAGGTTTTCGCGGCCCCGGCACGGGGTCAGGGTTCAATGGCGCACCGCGCCGCGCAGAGGAGAAGGCCGATCAAGGTCCGCAACTCGCTTCGCTCGCTCAAGGAGCGTCACCGCGATTGTCGCGTCGTGCGCCGCAAGGGCCGCGTCTACGTGATCAACAAGACGCAGAAGAAGTTC
>SKUV01000204.1 GCA_007129775.1 Paracoccaceae bacterium
GCGCGGCGCGCGGCAGGGGCGCGCGCTGCACATCCACCGGGATTTCGAGCGAAACCGGCCCCGTCGGCGCGCTGATCGCCGCGCTGACCGCCGCCGTGAGCGCGCCCACGGCGCTGCCGGCATCCCACATCCGCACATAGCTCTTGGACACGCCGCGCAGCATGTCGGGCTGGCGCGGCACGTCATGGATCGGCGCACGGTCACGATCCATGAAGGGCGTGTCCACCGTTGCGGTGATGTGCAACAGCGGCGTGCCGGCGGTCAGCGCCTCCACCTGCGCGCCGGCGGCATTGCCGGCGGCGGTGCCGGTGGAGGTGAGCACGACGCCCATCCGCCCCGCCACCCGCGCCCAGGCGTCGGCCATGTTCATCGCGCCGGCCTCGCCGCGCGCGGGCACGAAGCGGATGCGCCCCTGCTGCGCGATGGCGTCGAGGATCGGCATGTTGTGAATCGAGATCACACCGAAGATCGTCGTCACGCCGATATCGGCCAGATAGCGCGCGATATGGGCGCCCACCGTTTCCGCCGCCTCGGCCGGTGCGGGGGCGGGCGCGCCGGATTGCGGGGCGATGTGCGGCCTGTCCTGTTCAAGCGTGTGGCTCATGGGTCTCGTTCCTTCAGATATGCCGCGACAAACCGCCCGAAACCTCGAGCTGCGCGCCGGTGATGTAGCTGGCCGCACGGCTGCCCAGAAAGGCGATGGCGGCGGCGGCCTCTTCGGGCTGGCCCAGACGGCCCAGCGGAATGCCCTTTTTCTGCGCCAGCGCGCCGTACCAGTCCTCTCGCGACCGGGCCTGATCCTCGCGCGCGGCAAAGCGGCGCTCCCACTGGCCGGAATTCACAAGGCCCAGCAGAATCGAATTCACCCGCACCTCGGGCGCCAGTTCCACCGAAAGCGATTTGAGCAGGTTCTGCACCCCCGCGCGCGCCGAAGAGGTGCAGACCATATGCGGCTCGGGCTGATAGGCGAGCAGCGAATTGACCGCGACGATAGCGCCCCGGCTGTCGCGCAGCATCGCAAGGAAGGCGCGGGCGGGATGGATCTGGCTGAAGAGCTTGAGTTCGTATTCCGCGCGCCAATCCGCGTCGGACGTATCGGCGAAGGTCGAGACGCGGCCCTGGCCGGCGTTGTTCACCAGCAGGTCGCAGCGGCCGAAGCGGGCCTGCACCGCGCCGGCGAAGGCGGCCATGGCGTCAGGGTCGAGCACCGAGGCCGCGCGCGCCAGCACCCGGCCGCCGCCGAATTCGGCCGACAGATCCGCCGCCACCGCCTCCAGCCGCGCGGCTTCACGGGCGCAGAGCGCCACCTGCGCCCCCTGCGCCAACAGAAGCCGCACCGTGGCCAGCCCGATGCCGGACGATCCGCCGGTGACGACGGCAACCTGCCCCTGATACGGCATCATTGCGCGCCCCGGTTGCGCAGTTCCGGCCAGCCGGGATCGGGCCGGCCCTGCATGATCGCGCGCTGCGCGCTGGTGGGGGGACCGGCGGTCATCCACTGGTCCATCGCCTCGGGCACGTCGCGGGGCCAGACCTGCGCCTCGTGGGTGGCCTCGTCGATCTGCTGCAATTCCGAGGTGAATTCGATCACGAACCCGGTGGGCGAGCAGAAATAGGCAAACGGGTTGTTGCCCGGCCCGTGCCGGCCCGGCCCCCAGGTGGGCACGATGCCGCGCTGCTTCATCCGCCCGATGGAGCGCATGAATTCGTCCAGCGAGGGCAGTTCGAAGGCCACATGGTTCACGCTCGGATAGGCGCCGCGCACCAGCGCGATGGAATGGTGATCGGAGGCGCAGCGCAGAAAGACCATCTGATCGGCACTGTAATCCGAGACGCGAAAGCCCAGAACGCGGCAATACCAGTCTTCCAGCGCCTCCATGTCGGGGGTGTTGAGCACCACATGGCTGACCTTGCGCGGCTTGGCCCAATCCTCGGCCACGGGCAATTCGCGCGCCTCGCAGCGAAAGCGCAGGCGGCGGTCGTCGGGGTCCAGTATCTCGAAGCCCCAGCCGCCGGCGTAATCATGAAACGGCCCGGGCGCGCCCAGCACCAAGGCGCCCTCGGCCAGCGCCTGGGCATGGAGCGCCTCCATCGCCGCGCGGTCGGGCATGGCGAAATGGACGTATTCGATGCCGAAGACCGGCCCCTCCACAAGGCCGTAGATGAAGGGCTCGGCCCCCGTGCCGCGCAGCCAGACCGCGCCGTCTTCCTCATGGGCGAGCGCCAGGCCCCAGTTGTCGAGGTAGAAATCGCGCGTGGCGGTGATGCCGGGTGCGCGCATGACGATGCCGCGCAGATGGCCGGGGCGGATTTTGGTGCTGTCGGTCATGGCTGTGCTCCTCCGGGGTGCAGCAGGGTCGCGGTAAGTTGCGCCGCCAGCGCCGCGGGCGCCTGTTGCGGGGCGGCGTGGCCGGTGTCGGAAAGCTCGGCGTAATGCCGGCGGGCGGGCGCCGGCAGCGCGTCCCAGACGGCGCGGGATTGCGCCGGCGGGGTGACGACATCCTCGGCGCCGACGAAAACGCAGCTGGGCACCCGCAGCGCCGCCGCCTGCCCCGCCAGATCGCCCGAGGCGAGCATCCGCACCGCCTGAGCGTAACCCGGCAGGCGCACCCGCGCCATGCCGGCGGCCACTGCCGCCACGAGTTCGGGATGCCGCGCGGGCTCGTGGATCAGTCGCGGGGCGCGGGCGCAGGCAAAGGCCGCCGGGCCCAGACGCTCCAGATCGTCGATGCGGGCCTGCGCCCTGGCGGGCAGCGGGCTGCCCGGCGCCACGCCCATGCCCTGGGCGCAGGAGACCAGCGCCAGCCCCGCCACCCTGTCGGGATGACGCGCGGCAAAGGCCGCACCGATCAGCGTGCCCAGCGAATGGCCCAGCAGCCAGAATTGCCCCAGCCCCAGCCCATCGGCCAGCCGCGCCAGCGCGTCGGCATAATCGGCGGGCTCGGGCCAGTCCTGCGGCAGGGGCGCGCTGGGGCCGTAGCCCGGCGCCTCCCATGCGATCACGCGCAGACCGGCGTGCAGCGCGCCCGCCAGCGCATCGAAGGCGCGTGCCTCCGATCCGATGCCGTGCAGGCAGACCAGCGGCAGCGCGCCCGCGCCGGCCTCGCCGGGCCGCTCGCGCCAGCCGAAGCCGCCTGCGACGTGATCTTGAAAGAGAGGGCCGGCGCCGGTCATCCGCCAGCCCTCACTTTCCCGGGCGCTTGATCTTCGAGACCGGGTGGTCTGCGGGATAGGTGGGGGTGACGGGCTTTGGGTTGCCGATCATCACGCACATCAGCGCCTCCTCGATACCCTCGTTGCGCAGGCCGCGATAAAGGCCGGGCGGCACCGAGATGATGTCGCGCTCGGTAAGCACGGTCTCCACCGTCTCGCCCTTGTGCTCGATGAAAAGGCGGATCCTGTGGCCCTTGAGGATGAAAAACACCTCCTCGGCGTCGCGGTGGATATGCAGCGGGCCTTCGCAGCCGGCGGGCAACACCATGGTGGAAAAGGTGAAATGCTCGGCCGGCACGACGTTTTCATCATCGGTGACGCCGGTGGCGCCGGTGCCGATATAGCGCATCTGGGCGCGGCGGTATTTCGGGTCGTAATCGGCCTGAAACTTGAGCGCATCCCAGTCGAGCGTGCGCGTCTCGTAGCGCGCGACGCGGCTTTCGATCCAGTCGCCAAGGGTCTTGCCCTCGGGGATGGTCACGTCCTCGGGCTCGACGCTGGGAAATTTCATCGGGGCGGATGCCATGTGCTTTCTCCTTCGATCTGGGCAATGCCGGCTGGCCTCGCGGCTGGGTGACATTATTCGTTCTATTGTGAACGTTATGTTCAAATAAGACATAGAGGCTCCCGCTCCGATTGTCAATCGCTGTTTCCGGCCGGACCGCGAACGGCGCCGCAGCCTTGGCTCGGTTGGCGGGGCGGCGCACGGTTCGGCGGGAGGAGTGCCGAAGGGCGCCCTGACGACGGGGTGGAAAAGCCGGCGGGGCGGACAAGCCGGCGGGGTTGACAAGCCGACGGAGTTGATCAACTATTGAACATAGTGTTCATTAATGAACGGCATGACACGACCGGAGGGATGACGGATGGACAGACTGGCTATCGCGATTTGCGGCGGCGGGGTTGGCGGCATGGCCGCCGCGATCGCCCTTCAGGCTCAGGGGCATGACGTCGCGATCTTCGAACAGGCCCCCCGGTTCGGCCGCGTCGGCGCCGATGTGAACCTGACACCCAACGCGGTGCATGCGCTCGACCGGCTGGGCGTGGGCGAGCGGCTGCGCGCCAATGCCGCCCGCCCGACCCATCGGATCAGCCGGATGTGGGACACCGGCGAGGAAACCTCACGCCTGCCCATGAGCAGCGATGCCGAGGCGCGCTATGGCGCGCCGCAACTGACCATCCACCGCGCAGACCTCTTGGCCGCGCTGGAGGAAAGGCTGGCGCCGGGCACGATTCGATTCGGCCGGCGCGTGGCCGCCATCGCGCAGACCGGTACCGCCGCCACCGTGCGCTTCGAGGATGGCAGCGAGGAAAGCTTCGACGTTGTGATCGGCGCCGACGGGATTCATTCGGCGGTGCGCCTGGCGCTGTTCGGGCCGGACGATCCGAAATTCACCGGCCTCGTGTCGTGGCGCGCCACCTTCCCGCGCGAGCGGGCCGGCGACATCCCCGATCTCGACGCCTTCACCAAATGGTGGGGCCCGACCGGGGATCGCCAGATCGTCACCTTTCCGCTGACCCATGGCCGCGAGATCTTTGTCTTCGCCACCAACGCGCAGGAGGGCTGGCAGGAAGAAGGCTGGACCCTGCCCGGCGATATCGAGGAATTGCGCGCGGCCTATGCCGATTTCCACCCCGAGGCCCGCGCCCTGCTGGATGCCTGCGAAAGCGTCACCCGTTCGGCCCTGCATGTGCGCGAGCCGATGCAGCGCTGGTCGAAGGGCCGCGCCACGCTGCTGGGCGATGCCGCCCATCCGATGGTGCCCTTCATGGCGCAGGGCGCCTGCATGGCGATCGAGGATGCAGTGGTGCTGGCCCGCGCGCTGGAGGGTGTGGCACGCGCCGATGTGCCCGCAGCGCTGCAATCCTACGAACGCGCGCGCATCCCGCGCACCGCCGAGATCCAGCGCTCGTCGCTGGCCAACGAGTGGCTGAAGAAGCCCGAAAATGCCGATTGGGTCTATGATTACAAGGCCTGGTCCGCGGAACTGGCCTGAAGGCCGCAAACACCACCGAGCACAGGGAGACCGCTCATGAACACCATGCTGAAATCCGCCTTCGCCGGCGCCGCCGCGCTGATGATGGCCAGTGCCGCCAGCGCCGAGGTGCGGCTGAACGCCGTCACATTCGCCCCGCGCGCGGCCGAGATCACCGGCGGGATCGCCCATTTCATCGACCGTGTGAACGCGGAATTCGAGGGCGAGCTGCACATCACCTGGCGCGGCGGCCCCGAGGTCATTCCGCCCTTCGAGCAGGGCAATGCGGTGCGCGCGGGCGCCATCGACATGGCCTTTGTCAGCCCCAGCTTCTACGAGGGCCTGATGCCGTCATCCGCGGCGCCGAACCTGTCGCTGAAATCCTTCGTGGAGTTGCGCGACGCGGGCTATTACGAGCGGATGGCCGAGATTCACCGCGATTACGGCCTTGAACTGATCGGCGAGGTGCCGGCCACCGACGTGCAATTCTACATCTTCCTCAACCGCGAGGTCGAAGGCCCCGAGGATCTGGACGGCATGCGCATCCGCGTCTTTCCGACCGTCCTGCCCTTTGTGCGGGCGCTGGGGGCGGAGCCGATCGTGATGCCGCAGGAAGAGATCTTTACCGCGATGGAGCGCGGGCTGGTGGACGGCTTCGTCCGTGGTTCGGTCGGCTGGGCCGAGCAGTTCGAAGGCGTGGTGACGCATTTCATCTCGCCCAGCTTCTACCGCGCGGGCTTTCCCGTCCTCGTCAACCCGCGGGCCTGGGGCCGGCTCGACGCCGATCTGCAGGCGCGGGTGTCGGATTTCATCATGAACGAGCTCTCGCCCGAGGTCGACACGATGTATGTCGAGATGCTGGAGAAGGGTGCGCGCGAGATGGAAGCGGCGGGCTTTCAGCGCATCGAGTTGAGCGACGAGGTCGCCGCGCAGTATCTGGCCACGGCGCTTGATGCCGCATGGGCCGTGATGGCCGAGCGCGCGCCCGACGTGGCCGAGGAACTGCGCGCCTTCCTCGTGGACTGAGCGCGCCTTTCCGGGCAGCCTGCCCGGGCGCAAGCCGATACGACGGGGGCGGCGATCCCTGCCCGCCCCCGACCATGCCGTCGATCCCGTCCGCAAGCCCCGCCCGCAAGCCCCGCACGCCAGCCCCGGAGGCCGCCATGCAAGCCGTCGCCAGCACCTATCGCCTGTTCATCCGTGCGATGGGCCATGTGAACCTCGCCCTCGCGATCCTTGCCGCCGCGATCCTGTTCGGCGTGACCATGTCGATCTTCGCCGAGGTGACATGGCGCTTCGCAGGCGGTCGGTCGCAGCTCTGGATCACCGAGGTGAGCGAGTATTCGCTGCTCTACATCACCTTTCTGGCCGCGCCATACCTGTTGCAGCACCGCCGGCATGTGACGGTCGATCTGTTGACCGCCGGGCGCAGCGGACCGGCCGCGCGGGCGCTCAATTTCATCATCGCCGCAACGGGCTGCGTGCTGTGCGTGCTGCTGACGATCAAGGGCATCGACCTTGTTACCGACCAGTATGCCACCGGGCTGCGCCGCGTCACGGTGATGGCGCCGCGGTCGTGGTTCATCATCGCGGCCTTTCCGCTCGGCACCGGGCTGATGGCGGTGCAGTTCTTCGACCAGATGCTCGACGCGCTGGCCCGGCCGAAAGGGGCGGAGCCGCCCACCACACCCGAGGAGACGCTGTGATGGAATGGTATGCCGTCTTCGGGCTGGTCATCTTCGGCCTGCTGGCGCTGATGCTGCTGGGGCTGCCGGTCGCCTTTGCCTTCCTGCTGGTCAATCTGATCGCGGCCTATGTGCTGCTGGGCGGGATGATCGGGGTGGAGCAACTGATCACCAATACCGCCGCCTCGCTGATGTCCTTCACGCTGGTGCCGATCGCGCTTTTCATGATCATGGGCGAGGTGATGTTCCGCTCGCGCATCGCGATCGACCTGATGGATGCGGTGGACAAGTGGTTCGGGCGCCTGCGCGGGCGGCTGGCGTTCATGGCGGTCGGCGGGGGTGTGCTGTTTTCGACGCTGACGGGCAATTCCATGGGCTCCACCGCGCTTCTGGGCTCGTCGCTGGTGCCCGAGATGGAAAAGCGCGGCTATGCCAAGCCGATGTCGCTGGGCCCGATCCTCGGCTCCGCGGGGCTGGCGATCATGATCCCGCCCTCGTCGCTGGCGGTGATCCTGGGCGTGATCGCGAAACTGTCGATCGCACAGATCCTGATCGCGATCATCCTGCCGGGGCTGGTGATGGCGGTGATCTATGCCGCCTATATCTGGGGGCGGTGCTGGTTGCAGCCCCATCTGGCCCCGCCCTTCGAGGTGGAGCCGGTGCCGGTGGCCGAGAAGCTGCGCACCACGGCGATCAACATCTTTCCGCTGGGCATCATCGTCTTTTCCGTGGTCGGGCTGATCCTGCTGGGCATCGCCACGCCGACCGAGGCCGCAGCCATGGGCGCGGTGACCACGCTGGCGCTGGCCGCGCTGCGCGGACGGCTGACCGCCAGGGTTTTCGGCGACAGCATCTTCAGCGCCTCCAACATCTCGGCCATGGTGCTGCTGATCGTGTCGGGTGCTGTGGGCTTCACCCAGCTTCTGACCTTCACCGGCGCCACATGGGGCATGATCGATTTCGTCATGGCGCTGGATGTGTCGCCCGATGTGCTGATCCTGATCATGATCGGATCGGTCATTGCGCTCGGCACCTTCATGGGCCCCTTGCCGATCATGCTGATCACGCTGCCGATCTATGTGCCGGTGGTGATCGAACTGGGCTACAACCCGATCTGGTTCGGCGTGCTTTTCCTGATCGCCATCGAGACCGGCGCCACCTCGCCCCCCTTCGGTGCGGCGCTCTTCGTGATGAAGGCGGTCGCGCCCAAGAACACCACCATGGGCGATATCTATCGCGCCGCGGTGCCCTTCGTGATCTGCGACCTGCTGGCCATCGCCGTGGTCTTCGCCTTCCCGCAGATCGTGACATGGCCGCTGAGCCTGATGTGACCGCCATGAGCCGACCCCCCAATTTCCTGATCGTGATGACCGACCAGCAGCGGCGCGATCATATGGGCGCCTATGGCAACCGCGTGGTGCAGACGCCGCATATGGATGCCATCGCCGCCCAGGGGCTGCGGGCCACGGCCTTTCACGTCTCCAACCCGATCTGTCAGCCGAACCGCGCCTGTCTGGCCACCGGCCAGATCTCGACCGTCAACGGCTGCCGCCAGAACGGCATCCCGCTTTCGCTCGACAGCACGACCTATGCCGATGTGCTGCGCGCGGCGGGCTGGCGCACGGGGCTGATCGGCAAGGCCCATTTCCAGAACGTGACCGACATTCCCGCCCCGCCGCGCAGCCCGGCCGGCACCGGCGCCCCCCCGCCCGAGGCCATGCTGCGCGCCCGGCGCAACCAGCGCGCGGGGCCGGAATATGGCCACGAGGTCCGCATGCTCTGGGCGCGTAGCCCCGACCACGCTCTGCCCCTGCCCTATTACGGGTTCGACCATGTGCGCCTGTGCATCGGCCATGGCGACATGGTGGAGGGGCATTACACCGCATGGGCGCGCGCGCGCTGCCCCGATCTGGACCGGCTGCGCGGCCCGGCCAATGCGCTCGACGCGCCCGAGGCCCGCATCGCCCAATGCTGGCAAAGCGCCCTGCCCGAAGAGCTGCACCCCACCAGCTATATCGCCGAAGAGGCGGTTTCATTCCTGCAGGCACAGGACGGCGACGCGCCGTTTTTGTTGCAGGTGTCCTTTCCCGACCCCCATCATCCCTTTACCGCGCCGGGGCGCTGGTGGGGCATGTACGACCCGGACGATGTGGAGCTTCCGGCCAGTTTCCACCAGCCCCTCGCCGCGCGCAACGATCTGCCCGAGGCCGCCCTGCGGGCCTATCGGATGGGCGATGCCGACCCCAATTCGCACTGGCCGTTTCACCTGCCCGAAGCGCAGATGCGCCGGGTGATCGCGCTGAATTACGGCGCGATTTCATTTGTCGATCACGCGCTGGGTCGCATCCTTGCGGCGCTGCGCGCGACCGGGCAGGACGACAATACCGTGATCGTCTTCATGTCCGATCACGGCGATTACATGGGCGATCACGGCACGGTGCTGAAGCTGGGCCTGCATTACCGCAGCCTGACCGAGGTGCCCTTTCTGTGGCGCGACACCGCCGACCGGCGCGCGCCGGGGCTGCTGGAGCGGCAGGCCAGCGCCATCGACTTCGCGCCGACGCTGCTGCAGCGCGCGGGGCTGCGGGTGCCGCTGGGCATGCAGGGGCGCGATGTCCTCGCCCCCGATGGGGGCGATCCGCCGGTGCTGATCGAGGACCCGGGCATCGCCGTTTTCGGCGATGCCGACGCCCGCAGCGCGATCACCACGCTGGTCCATGACGGCTGGCGGCTGTCGCTGCTGGAGGATGCGCCGGGCTGGGGCGAGCTGTACGATCTGCGCGAAGACCCGGACGAGATGGTCAACCGCTGGGACGATCCCGCCGCCGCCCCGGCCCGCGCCCGGATGCTGGAGGCGCTGGCGCGCCGCCAGATCGACCTGCGCGACCTGTCGCTCTGTCCCACAGGGCGGGCCTGAGCGCCACGCTCGCGCGGCGGGGCAAGGGCCCGGCCCGGGGCAGCGCTCATGGGCAGCCGGGCAAGGAGGGCGGCGCCATCCGACCAAGCTTCGCCATATGCCATGCAAGGCAGGTGTTCGAGCCGAGCACCGGCAAGCCCAACTCCCGCGACAGCGGGTCGAGGATATCCAGCGTGCGCAGGTTGGTGCAGGAGATGAACACCCCGTCCAGCGCCGCGCGGCGGGCAACCGCGCGCACGGCATCGGCGATGGAGGCGGGCGCAATGCGCGCCACCCGCGCCTCGACCTCCTCGCCGAAGGACAGGGTTGCGGGCACGGCGAACCCCGCGCCCTCGAAAGCCGCGCGGATGGGCTCGGCCACCGAGGCGATATAGGGCGAGACGATGCCGACCCGCCCGAGGCGCAGGGCGTGGCACCTGACAAGGGCCGCGCTGAGCGGGTCGGTCACGGCGCGGCCCTGCGCCGCCCCCGTGACCAGATTGCGCACCCGTCCGGCCCCGATCAGCGTCGTGCCCGAGGTGCAGGCATAGCCCACCACATCCAGCCCGGATGGCAGCAGCCCCGCGGCCGCCCGCAGCGCGGCTTCCATCCCCGCGATGGTGTCGGGCGTCAGTTCCGCGCCCGAGGGGATGCGGCTGACATGCAGCTTCGCCCTGTCCGGCGTAAACAGGCGGCGGAAATCCTGTTCGACAGTCTCGTCGACCTGCAGCACGATCAGCCCGAGGCGCGGCAGGGGGTCCTCCAGAAATTCGTAGGGCTGGAGCCCGTCGGCAAGGCTGTTCATCCCGCGATCTCCGGCAATTCGGCGGGCGCGCGGGGGGATAGCAGTTCGGCCCCGTCCTCGTGCAGCACGATGTTTTCCTCATGCACCATGATCCGCCCCTCGCGCGTGATGCATCCCGGCTCCAGCGTCAGCACCATGCCCGCGCGCAGAGGGGTGTCGTCGTGCGGCGTGAACGACGGCCATTCGGTCAGGCTCAGCCCCAGCCCGTGGCCCAGCCGGCCGCCCGCAGGGGTGGCGCCCCGCGCCTGCAAGCCCGCGCACAAAAGCCCGTGCACGTCGCAAGCGCGCAGACCGGGGCGAAGGGCGGCGAGCGTCTCTTCGGTCGCGTGCCAGAGCGCGTGATGGGCGCGGCGGGCGGCGTCCGAGGCCGGGCCGATGGCGAAATTGCGGTCGAAATCGCAGAAATAGCCGTCCTTCACGGCGCCGGTGTCCAGCATCAGCACATCGCCGCGCCGCAAGGGCTGCGGGCCGGCGGGCGAGATCACATCGCCATAGCCGTCCGGCCCGGCGCCACCGGCCACATAGCTGACCCAATCCGCACCCTCGGCCAGCGCGGCGATCTGGAATTCGCGAAAGACCTTCTCAAGCGGCCGCCCTTCAGCCGCGAACTCCGGCACACGGGCAAAGGCGCGGCCCGCGATGGCGCAGGTTTCGCGAATCCTGGCGATCTCGGCGGCGGATTTCACCTCGCGCACGCGCTGGATGCAGGCGGTCGCATCGACGAAGGGGCGCGGCGCAAGCCGCGCGCGCAGCGTCTCGAAATCCGCAAGCGGCATGCGCAGATGGGTCTCGGCGCCCATGGGCAGGCCGATCCGCCCGCCCGCCGGCACCGCCCCGGCCAGCGTGTCTGCCAGAAGGCCTATGCCGTCGTCGCGCGGGTCGGGCGCGTCCCATGTGCGGATATCGCGCAGCCATGTGCGGCCCATCAGCGCGGCCCCGATCGAGGGGATCACCGCCACGGGATCGCCCGCCTGTGGCATCACCACGAACCACGGGCGCGCGGGGCTTTCCCAGAACCGGGTCAGAAAGCCGGTGGTGTAGAAGATATCGGTGGGCGCGGTCAGCAGGAGCGCGTCCAGCCTCTGGGCATCCATGCCCGCCTGCAGCCGCGCCGCCCGGTCGCGGTATTCCCGCGCCGCGAATATCAACGAGCGCTCAGCCATCGCCCGGCCCGCCGCGCGGCTTCGCCGCCACCCGCACCTTTTGCAAGCCCTCGCCCATGTTCCGGCCTCCGATGCGCCCGAACCGGGCCCGCATCCCCTGGTTAGCACATTTCGGCACGACTCACGCCCCGCAAGCGGCGTGAATTCCGGTGGCCGGTGCGACCCGCCGGCGGGGAGCAGCCCCCGCACGATCTGCGCGCGCGCCTTTGCGGGGCGGGCTTGCGCTTGACACCGCCGGCGGCAAGGGAGAGCATTCGCGCCTCAACCTCGATCAGCCGCAGGATGCCCTCGTCATGCAGAACGCCGACCCGCTCTGGGATCACGTGGAGACCCACCGCACCGCCTTCACCGTCCTTGCAGACCGGGTCTTCGATACGCCCGAGACGCTTTATGCCGAAACCCGCTCCTGCGCGGCCCATGCCGAGATGCTGGAGGCGCAGGGCTTCCGCATCACCCGCAGCCCCGCCGGCATCCCCACTGCGGTCATCGGCGAGGCCGGCGAGGGCGGCCCCGTGATCGCCATCCTCGGCGAATACGACGCCCTGCCGGGGCTCAGTCAGGAGCCGGGCGTGGCCGAGCATCGCCCGCTGGTGGCCGGCGGCAACGGCCATGGCTGCGGGCACAACCTGCTGGGCAGTGCCGCGCTGCTGGCGGCCACGGCGGTGAAGGACTGGCTGGCGGCGAACGGCATCGCGGCGCGGGTGCGCTATTTCGGCTGCCCGGCCGAAGAAGGGGGCGCTGCCAAGACCTACATGGTGCGCGCGGGGCTTTTCGACGATGTGGCCGCCGCGATCACATGGCACCCGGCCAGCTTTACCGGAGTGGATCATGCCCGTTCACTGGCCAATACCCGGATCGACTTCACCTTTACCGGCCGCGCCGCCCATGCCGC
>SKUV01000138.1 GCA_007129775.1 Paracoccaceae bacterium
AATCCACTGCAGATCAGATGCTTGTCTGACAGAGTGCGGAGTGAGCGCGCGCCTGCTCTGTCTTTCTTTTGCAGTCGATCTCACGCCACCGGCAGCAGCGCAGCAAAGCTTGCGCCCTCGCCGGGGGCGGAGCGGATCTGCAGCTTGCCGCGGTGGCGGCTCAGGATGTGCTTGACGATGGCGAGGCCGAGGCCGGTTCCGCCGCTGTCGCGCGAGCGCGCCTTGTCGATGCGATAGAACCGCTCGGTCAGACGGGGAATGTAGATCGGGTCGATCCCCTCGCCGAAATCCCGGATCGCCACGTGCAGCACCGGCCCGTCGAAGCCGGGCACCGCGGGCAAGGTCTTCGCCACGATCTCCAGCCGCCCGCCGCCGGCGCCGTATTTCACCCCATTCTCGATCAGGTTGTGAAAGACCTGCACAAGCTGGTCGTAATCGCCCGGAATCTCGGGCAGGTCCGCGGGCACGTCGTATTCCACCGCCAGCCGCGCAGCCTCGATCTGCGGGCGCAGGGCGGCCAGCGTGGCCTGCAGCACCATGTCGATCGAGACGGGATTGCGCGGGCGGATCCGCTCTGCCGCCTCGACGCGGCTGAGGGTGAGCAGATCGCCCACAAGACCGCTCATCCGCGCGCATTGTTCGGCCATGATCTGCAGGAATTCCGCGCGCGTCGACGGGTCCGCGCCGGCGGGCCCCTGCAGGGTTTCGATGAAGCCCGCAAGCACCGTCAGGGGCGAGCGCAGTTCGTGGCTGACATTGGCCACGAAGTCGCGGCGCTGTGCCTCGGCGGCCTCGATATCCGAGATGTCGGTGAACGAGAGCACAATGGTCTCGACGCCGGCCCTGCGGGCGAGCACGCGCCAGACGGTTTCGCGGCTGGCGCCATGGGCGACGAAGGTCGCGCTGCCTTCCGCCCCCCCGGTCAGAACCCGCTCCAGCATCGCGGCGGCGTCGGGCTGGCGCAGATACGCCCGGATCTGGGTATTCGCGACCCCCGCTCCGAACAACTCTCGCGCCGCCGGATTGGCCGCCGCGACGACCCCGGTGCCGTCGACGATCAGCACGGGATGCGCGATGGCGCCGATCAGCGCGACAACGGGCGCATCCTGCATGGCGGCACTATCCGAATCGCCCTGTAACATAATCATTGGTGCGCGATTTCTTCGGATTCGTGAAGATCGTATCGGTATCGCCGTATTCGATCAGATGCCCCAGATACATGAAGGCGGTGTTGTCCGAGACCCGCGCGGCCTGTGCCATGGAATGGGTGACCATGACGATGGAATAGGTGCCTTTCAACTCCTCGATCAACTCCTCGATCCGCGCGGTGGCGATGGGGTCGAGCGCCGAGCAGGGCTCGTCCATCAACAGCACCTCCGGGTCCGAGGCGACGGCGCGGGCGATGCAGAGCCGCTGTTGCTGCCCGCCGGAAAGTCCCAGCGCGCTGTCGTTCAGCCGGTCCTTGGCCTCGTCCCAGAGCGCCGCCTGCCGCAGCGCGCGTTCCACGGTTTCATCCAGGATCGCCTTCCTGGTCACCCCGTCCACCCGCAACGGATAGGTGATGTTGTCATAGATCGACATGGCGAACGGGTTCGGCTTCTGGAACACCATCCCCATGCGCTTGCGGAGCGCGATCACGTCGACGCCCTTGCCGTAGATATCGAACCCGTCCACGGTGATGGTGCCTTCGATCCGCAACCCGTCCACCAGATCGTTCATCCGGTTCAGGCAGCGCAGCAGCGTGGACTTGCCGCAGCCCGAAGGGCCGATCAGCGCCGTCACCTGACCCTTCTGGATTTCCAGGGTGTTGTCGAACAGCGCCTGTTTCTCGCCATACCACAGGTTGAAGTTGCGGATGTCCAGCGCCGCGCCTTCGTTGGACTTGCGGACATGATAGGCGGTCGGTTCGAACTCGAGCACTTCGGTCATGAGTCTGCCTCAGAACTGGCCGGTGGCGTATTTGCGCTTCAACCGGTTGCGGATGATGATGGCGGTGGCGTTCATGGCAACGATCAGCGCCAGCAACAGCAGCGTGGTGACAAAGACCATGGGCTTGCCGGCCTCGGAGTTGCGGGACTGGAAGCCCACATCGAAGATGTGAAAGCCCAGATGCATGAAGCTGCGGTCCAGATGGATGAAGGGATAGAATCCGTCGATGGGCAGCGCCGGGGCCAGCTTGACCACGCCCACCAGCATCAGGGGCGCAACTTCGCCCGCGCCGCGCGCCATGGCCAGGATCATGCCGGTCATGATGCCGGGCAGCGCCTTGGGCAGCACCACATAGCGGATCGTCTGCCATTTCGACGCCCCGCAGGCCAGCGATCCTTCGCGCATGGACCGCGGCACGGCGGCCAGCGCTTCCTCGGTCGCGACAATCACCACCGGCACTGTCAGGAGCGCGAGCGTGAGCGAGGCCCACAGGATGCCGCCCTTGCCGAAGGTCGGGTTGGGCAGGGCCTCGGGATAGAATAACTGGTCGATGGTTCCGCCCATGGCATAGGCGAAGAAGCCAAGACCGAAAACGCCGTAAACGATCGAGGGCACACCCGCCAGATTGTTGACCGATATGCGGACAATCGAGGTGATGCGCCCCTGTCTGGCGTATTCTCGCAGGTAAAGCGCGGTGATCACCCCGAACGGGGCGACGAAGACCACCATCAGCAGCGTCATCGCCACGGTGCCGAAGATCGCGGGCAGCACGCCACCCTGGGTGTTCGCCTCGCGTGGTTCGGCGGCCACGAATTCCCACCAGCGCGCGAAATAGATGCCGACCTTGTCCAGCAGCCCGATGGTGTTGGCCGGGTAGTAGCGCACGATCTGGCTGATCTCCGGCGTGATCTGGCGGCCACCGACCTCTTCCAGCGTGACGGTGTAGCGGCGGTCCACGGCACGGATTTCATTGGCGCGGGCCTGCAGGGCCTCGAACTCTGCCTGCAATTCGGCGATGCGCGCCTGCGAGGCGGCGACATCGGCGGCGGCGCCCTCTTCACCCTGACGCAGAACGGCGCGGCGCTGGTTCAGGCGCTCGCGTTCGATCAGGAAGTTGATGCCGCCGATCTCGCGCCGCTCCAGGCGGCGTATCTCGCGGAAGCGGTCGCGCGCCGCGCGCTGTTCGCGCTGCAGCACCGCCGCGTCGTAGTCCATCGCCTGCCCGTCGATGGTCATGCCCGCGATGCGGCCCACGAACACGCCCCAGGTCTGGCGCTCGAAGTAATAGTAGTCCGCCGGGTTGGTGACGTCGGCGACCTCGAAATCCGCGACCCAGCGGAAGTCATCGCCGTAAAGGTCGAAGTTCGCGGTCTGATAAAGCGTGCGATAGGCAAAGCCGTCATCGGCCGCGACCTGCGCGCGCACGTCCTCGGGAAGTGTGGCCGGATCCGGGCGGTAGATGGTGGCGCGCCGCTCCACCCCGGCGATCACCGTGCCGTCGGTCAGTTCGACCCGCTC
>SKUV01000398.1 GCA_007129775.1 Paracoccaceae bacterium
ACCGATTTCGGGGCCGCCGTTGCGGCCCCCCGCCAGTTCCCCGGAGGACACCCCATGCCGATCCCGCCCCCGAACCTGAACCCGCCCTTCAACATCGTGCGCCTGAGCCATGTGGAGTTGCATGTCACCGATCTGGAATGGTCGCGCGGCTTCTACGTGGATACGCTCGGCCTGCAGATCACCCATGAAGAGGCCGGCGCGATCTATCTGCGCGCGATGGAGGAACGCGGACACCATTGCCTGATCCTGCGCAAGGCCGATGCGCCCGCCGTGGCGCGGCTCGGCTTCAAGGTCTGGTCCGAGGGCGATCTGGACCTGGCGGCGGAATGGTTCAGCGCGCGCGGCCTGCCCTGCGACTGGGTGGAGCGGCCCTTCATGGGCCGGGTTCTCGCCACGCGCGATCCCTGGGGCGCGCCGCTGGAGTTCTACGCCAGCATGGACAGGCTGCCGCCGATCCACCAGAAATACGCGCTCTATCGCGGGGTGAAGCCCCTGCGGATCGACCATTTCAACCTGTTCTCGCCCGATGTGGATGCCGCCGTCGCATTTTACGGCGACATGGGCTTTCGCGTGACCGAATACACCGCAGATGCCGAGACCGGGCGAACGTGGGCCGCGTGGATGCACCGCAAGGGCGGCGTGCATGATATCGCGTTCACCAACGGCACCGGGCCACGGCTGCATCACACCGCTTTCTGGGTGCCCACACCGCTCAACATCATCGACCTGCTCGATCTGATGTCCACCACCGGCTATCTGGAGAATATCGAGCGCGGCCCCGGCCGGCATGGCATCTCCAACGCCTTCTTCCTTTATATCCGCGACCGCGACGGCCACCGGACCGAGATTTACTGCTCGGATTACCAGACCGTCGATCCCGATCTGGAGCCGATCCACTGGGATTTGAAGGATCCGCAGCGCCAGACGCTCTGGGGCGCGCCGGCGCCGCGCTCGTGGTTCGAACTGGGCTCGGTATTCGAGGGGGCGGCCCTGTCCGAAAGCGATCTGAAGGCCCAGCCGATCATCGCACCCTGAGCCGGGGGCGCGGCCGCGCAAGCAAACAAGGGGGAGCCCATGAACCTGATCACATTCACCGCCGATGGCGCGCAGCTTTGGGGGGTGACGACGCCCGACGGCGGCGCCGTCGCGCTCTCGCCCGGGTTTCCGCAATGGCGCAGCCTGCGCGACGTGATCGCCGCAGGCGCGATCCCGCAGGTGCTCGCCGCCGGCAAGGGACGTGCGGCAAGCCACGAGGCGGGCAGCTTTCGCCACGACATCCCCGTGCCCGATCCCGAAAAGATCATCTGCGTCGGCGTGAACTTTCCCGACCGCAACGCCGAATACCGCGACGGGCAAGAGGCACCGCCGAACATGTCGCTCTTTCCCCGCTTCGCGCGCAGCTTCACCGGCCATGGCACGCCGCTGACCCGCCCGCCGGAAAGCCCGCAACTGGATTACGAGGGCGAGATCGCGGTGATCATCGGCAAAGGCGGCCGCCGCATCCCCGAGGCGCAGGCGCTGTCGCATATCGCCGGGCTGACGCTGTGCAACGAAGGCACGATCCGCGACTGGGTGCGCCATGCGAAATTCAACGTCACCCAGGGCAAGAACTGGGAAGGGTCGGGCGCGATGGGCCCGTGGCTCGTGCCCTTCACCGACCCCGCGCAGCTTCTGGAGGCCGAGATCACCACCCGCGTCAATGGCGAGATACGCCAGCATGACCGCATCGCGCGGATGATCTTTCCCGTGGCCCGGCAGATCGCCTATATCAGCACCTTTACGCGCCTCGTTCCGGGCGACATCATCGTGACCGGAACGCCGACCGGGGCCGGGGCGCGGTTCGATCCGCCGGTCTGGCTGAAACCGGGCGACGAGATCGAGGTGGAGGTGCCCGGCATCGGGCTTCTGCGCAACGGGGTCGCCGACGAGGAAAGCACGCAGGAATGACAGACGAGGAAATCGCCGCCGCCGCCGAGGACCTGTTCGAGGCAGAGCGCACGGGCCGCCAATGCGGGCTGCTGTCGCGCCGCTTTGCCGGCATGAGCCTTGATGATGCCTATGCGGTGCAGGCGGCGCTGGTCGCGCGCAAGATCGCCGCCGGGCGGCGCCGGATCGGCTGGAAGATCGGGCTGACCTCGCGCGCGATGCAACAGGCGCTGGGCATCGACACACCCGACAGCGGGGTGCTTTTCGACGACATGCTCTTTGCCGATGGCGCGGCGATCCCGAAGGGCCGCTTCATCCAGCCCAGGGTCGAGGCCGAGATCGCCTTTGCCATGAAGGCGCCGCTGAAGGGCCGCGCAGTAAGTCGCGCGCAGGTGATCGAGGCCACGGAATTCGTGGCGCCGAGCCTCGAGATACTCGACACCCGCATCCAGCGCGCCGATCCGGAAACCGGCGCGGCGCGGATCATCACCGACACGATCAGCGACAATGCCGCCAATGCCGGCATCGTGATGGGCACCCAGCGCCACCCGGTGGCGGCGTTCGATCTGCGCTGGGTCGGCGCCATCGTCAGCCGCGAGGGGGTGGTGGAGGAAACCGGCCTCGGCGCCGGGGTGCTGAACGACCCGGTCACCGGCATCGTCTGGCTGGTCCACCGGCTCGCGGAATACGACATGGGCATCGAGGCGGGCGAGATCCTGCTCTCGGGCTCTTTCATCCGGCCGATAGAGGCGCCCCCCGGCGCCCGTTTCGAGGCCGATTTCGGCCCCTTCGGCCATGTTTCCCTGTCTTTCTGAGCGTTCGAGGTCTCCATGCCGGCACCCGCCAACATCCTGAAACATCGGCTCGCCGCGAGCGAGGTGCTGCACGGCCTCTGGCTCGGCATGGCCGATCCCTATGCTGCCGAGATCGCGGCCGGTGCGGGTTTTGACTGGGTGCTCGTCGATGGCGAACATGCGCCCAACGACATCCGCTCGCTTTCCGCGCAATTCGCGGCGGTCCGGGCGGCGAGCGGGGCGCTGCCGCTGGTGCGCCTGCCCGATGACGATCCCACCAAGATCAAGCAGGTGCTCGATATCGGGATGCAGTCGCTGCTGGTGCCGATGGTCGAAAGCGCCGCGCAGGCAGAGCGTATCCTGCGGGCCACGCGCTACCCGCCGCAGGGCTTTCGCGGCGTCGGCGCGGCGCTGGCGCGGGCTTCGGGCTTCGGCGCGGTGCCCGATTACCTGACCACGGCGAATGACGAGATCTTCGTGATGGTGCAACTGGAAAGCGCGCGCGGGCTCGACGCGCTCGACGCGATCCTGCGTATCGAGGGGCTCGATGGTATCTTCATCGGGCCGTCGGATCTGGCCGCCGACATGGGGTATCTGGGCCAGCCCGCGCATCCGCAGGTCAAGGCGGCGGTGCTGGATGCGCTGGCGCGCGCCCGCGCGGCCGGCCGCGCGGCAGGGGTGCTCACGGCCGATCCGGCATATATCGAGGCCTGCGCCGGGGCAGGG
>SKUV01000095.1 GCA_007129775.1 Paracoccaceae bacterium
CGCGTCGATCTTGTTCAGCCCGATGATGCGCGGCTTGCCATGGACCGCCGGCGAATAGGCTTGCAATTCCCGGTCGATCACCCGGAAATCACCCGCCACATCCTCTGCCGTGCCGTCCACCAGATGCAGCAGCACCGCGCAGCGCTCCACATGGGCGAGGAACTGATCGCCCAGCCCCCGCCCTTCGGAGGCGCCCTCGATCAACCCGGGAATATCGGCCATCACGAATTCGCGCCCGTCGATCCCCACCACCCCGAGGTTGGGGTGCAGCGTGGTGAAGGGATAATCCGCGATCTTGGGCCGCGCGTTGGAGGTGGCCGCCAGAAAGGTGGATTTGCCGGCATTGGGCAGCCCGGCGAGCCCGGCATCGGCGATCAGCTTGAGCCGCAGCACGACCTCGCGCTCCACCCCCTCCTGCCCCGGGTTGGCCCGGCGCGGGGCCTGATTGGTCGCGGTCTTGAAATGCAGGTTACCCCAGCCGCCGTTGCCCCCGCGCGCCAGCAAAACCCGCTCGCCAACCTCCGTCAGATCGGCCAGCAGGGTTTCCTCATCGGCATCCAGAATCTCGGTGCCCGCGGGCACGCGCAGCACGATATCCTCGCCCGATTTGCCGGTGCGCCCCTGCCCCATGCCGGGCCGGCCGTTCGTGGCGAAGAAATGCTGGCGATAGCGAAAATCGATCAGGGTGTTCAGCCCGTCCACCGCCTCGGCCCAGACATCGCCGCCCTTGCCGCCGTCACCGCCGTTGGGGCCGCCGAATTCGATGAACTTCTCGCGCCGGAAGCTCACGCAGCCGGCACCGCCGCTGCCCGAACGGATCGTCACCCTGGCCTGGTCGAGGAATTTCATTGTGTCCGCGCCTTCCAGTTCGCCCGGCTCAGGCGATAGAGGACAATCTGCGCAGGCTCAAGCCTTGCCGCGGATGTGCCGTGCCCGAGCCCCGTCGCGCCAAAGCCCAGACGGGCCAGCACCCGGGCCGAGCGCGGGTTGTCCGAAAAGACATCCGCGCCAAGCGCCTCGATCTCATAGCCGTCGAAGAGCGCAGCCACGAAAGCCTCCATCGCCTCGGTCGCAAGGCCCTTCCCGGCATGGGCGGGATCCACGAAATAGAATACCTGCGGCTCCGAAGCCGCCGCGCCCTCGGCCCAGAGGCCGACGCTGCCGATCAGCACCCCGTCGCCCGCGTCGATGGCCAGCCGAAACCGCGCCGCGCCGGGGCGGTACTGCCATGCCCCGATGAGGTCTTGCGCCGCCGCAACCGTCCAGTCAGGCGGAAAGGCGAAAAGCATCCGCCCCACACCCGGCAGCGTCACGATCCGCCGCAGCGCCGGCGCATCCGCCGCATTCATCTGCCGCAGCATCAGCCGGGGCGTGCGCAGCGGAAGGCTCAGACCCCGGCCCTGCATCGCCGCATCACATCTTGCGCAGGTAGGTCCATGTGGGGACCGTGGCGCTGCGGGCGACGCAATAGGCTTCGGCATCGCCGATGTATTCAAAGCCGCAATTGGTCAGCACCCGGGCCGAGGCCGGGTTGTCCTGAAACACCGCCGCAAAGAGCGTGCGGACCTGCTGGGGATTGGCCTCGACGATGCTGCGCAGCGCCTCCGAGGCGATGCCGGTATTCCAGAAGGCCGGCGCAACCCAATAGGAGATCTCCGATTGCGCGCGGTCCATCCGCTTCATCCCGATCACCCCCAGAACCTCGGCCCCGCCCCGGGTGCTGCCGTCGATCACCCAGACATCCTCGGTCCGGTCGGAGGAGGTGGCGCGGGTGATGAAGGCCTCCGTCGCACCGGGCGGCAGGGGATGGGGGATCGATGTGGTGGCCTCGGCAACCCGCCGGTCTCCGGTATGCAGCGCAATAAGCCCGGCGTCCGAACGCCGGGGGGGGCGCAGCAAAAACCGCTCCGCCTCGATTGCGGGCTGCGCCGGGATCTGGTCCATGATCATATGCTTCACTCCTCCCGCCGGGCCTTGGCCAGGCAATGTCGCTGTGGCGCCCCGCGCTCCCCCCGGCGCGCACCCGCGAATGCGTTCGGGGGGCCGGGCTTTCGCGCCGACCCCCCGATACGATGTTCGTGTAAAGGTTCGGCTACTCGGCTGCGGTTTGCGCCGGCATCACGGAAATGAAGGTGCGGCCCTTGAGCCCCTTGCGGAACGTCACATGGCCCTCGGCCGTGGCGAAGATCGTGTGATCACGCCCCATGCCCACGCCTTCGCCCGGCCAGTATTTCGTTCCGCGCTGGCGCACGATGATATTGCCCGGCACGGCAGCCTGACCGCCATAGAGCTTCACGCCCAGACGGCGCCCGGCCGAATCGCGCCCGTTGCGGGAGGAACCGCCTGCTTTCTTGTGTGCCATCGGTGTTACTCCTTCTCGGCTGCGAATTGCGCGGCCTGCGCGATCCAGCCATCGCGTTCGATGCGGCCCTTGAACGACAGCTTGTCATCCATATAGGCAATCTCCGCCGGCGTCCAAGCGGCGATCTGGTCGAAATGGAAGACGCCGTTTTCGTGCAGCAGCCCCTCGAGCTTGGGCCCCACGCCCGAGATCCGCTTCAGGTCATCGGGCTGGCCGTCGCGCGCGGCGCTCAGCAGGTTGGCAGGCTTCGCGCCCTCGGCTGCGGGCGCTGCCGTCTCGGCCTTGGCGGGTTTCGCCGCGGCCTTTGCCTTGGGCGCGGCCTTCGGCGTCGATGCCGGCGCGGCGGCGGGCAGCGCCGAGCGCGGCACCGAGCCCGAGCCCACAGCGGCCTTCACGCCCGAAGCCTCGGCGCCGGAGGCGAGGATCTCGGTCACCCGCACCAGCGTCAGCTTCTGGCGGTGGCCCTTGGTGCGTTGCGAGCTGTGCTTGCGGCGGCGCTTGACAAAGTGAATGACCTTGTCGGCCTTGATCTGGTCGATCACCAGGGCCTGCACGGCGGCATCCGCCACCATCGGCGTGCCGACAACCGGCGTATCGCCACCCAGCATGAGCACATCGTTGAACTGCACCGTGTCACCGGCATCGGCGGCGAGCCGCTCCACGCGCAGCACGTCGCCCGGCTGCACGCGGTATTGCTTTCCACCGGTCTTGAGGACCGCAAACATCGTCGTCTTCCTTCACTCTTCCGCGTCCTGCGGCCCCCGCGCGGGCCCGTCATCGGGGCGTTGCGGGTGTTTCGGAGCGATCGGGCCCCGCCTTCGGACGGCGTGCCCTTCCGGGCAGTTGGGGGGCAGCCAGCGCAGCCCCGATGAAACCGAAAAAGGCACGGGGAGGCCCTGCCCCCCCGCACGCCGCGCTTCTATCCGCGATGGCGCAGGCAAAGTCAAGCATCCGGCGCCCTCCCCACACGCCCGCCTACGGACTACGCCCGCCGCCCGTTCCGATGCCCGTTCCGATGCCCGTTCCGATGCCCGTCCCGATGCCCGTCCCGATGCCCGTCCCGATGCCCGTCCCGATGC
>SKUV01000008.1 GCA_007129775.1 Paracoccaceae bacterium
GGCGAGCGGGGCCTGTGGTGGAAAAGCACTTTCTACGACGAAAGCGCCCGTGTGCCGCTGATCGTCGAGGCACCGGGCCGCATGGCGCCGGGCAGGGTGCGGCACGACCCGTGCAGCCTGCTCGACCTGACGGCGACGCTGATCGACTGGGCCGGCGCGCCGGAACTGCCCGGCCAGCGGGGGCGCAGCCTCGCCGCGCCGCCGCCGCGCGAGCCCGGCCCGGTATTCTGCGAATATTTCGGCGGGTTGATGAACATCGCCACCAGCGCGGTCTGTCACCGGATGGTGCGTGCGGGCGACTGGAAACTGATGGATTTCGGCGACGATGTGCCGCTTCTGTTCAACCTCGCCGAGGACCCGGACGAATTGCACCCCCTGCGCACAGGCGCCGGGGCGGTGCGTGCGCGGCTGCAGGCGCTGGTGCGCGAGGGATGGTGCCCAAAGGCCCTGTCCCGCAGCCGCGCGGAGGAGATCGCGCAGGCGGGCTGGCTCAAGCAATGGGTCCGCTCCACAGCCCCGGCAGAGCCCGCCCGCTGGCGCGACCCGGAGCCGGGGCGCAACCGCTATCGCTAGCGGGCAGACCGCGCCCGGGGCCGCGGCAGCTGCCGGGCCAGTTCCGCCGTTCCACCGCCGCCGCCTTATTCGGCAAGCGCCTGTCCCGCCGCGCGCGGGCACCAGAAGCCGCTTGAAGAACCACCTCCGCTGGCCCATGCTGCCGCAACCCCAGCAATGGAGACATCTTTTGCAAACCGTGTCCGACTTGCCCGAGATCGATTTCGGCGCCGCCGATTATCTGGCCGCGCCCCTGCCTGTGCTGGCGGATTATGCCGCGCGCTTCAAACTGGGCCGGTCCCGCCGCGGGGTCGAGATTTTCGACTATGACCTGTGCCGCGACACGATCCTGTCGCGCAGTTTCGGCACCGGGCACCCCCGGCTGATGCAGGTACTCGGCCTGCCGGAAGGCCCGGCGCTGGCCTACAAGCGCAATTCCATCTCGTTTCACGACCGCGGCGAAACCCGCCGCAGGCTCCGGGTTCCGCTGACGCGGCTCATGGGGCCGGAGGGGTCCGAGCGGTTCCGCACCGATATCCGGCATGTGGTGCAACAGACCTTTGCCGAAATCCCCCGGGATCGCCCCGTCGATCTGATCACCGCGCTGTGCGACCGTATCCCCAGCCGCGTCTATTGCTACTGGATCGACGCGCCCATGGCGGATGCGGAATTCGTCTCGCGCACCTCCCATATCGTGCAGCAGGTGCACACCAGAGACCCGCAGACCACGCAAGAGGTCGTCGCCGGGTTCGAGCGCCTGCTCGACTATGTCGATGACCGTGTGGCGGCGGCGCGAAAGGCCCCCGGCGACAGCCTGTTGTCGGACCTGATTCGCGCCACCGATGCCGGGCATCTGACCGAGGACGAGTTGCGCAACTGGATCGTGAAACTGGCCGAGGCGAATACCGACAATTCCTCGCACCAGATCGCCATCGCGGTGATCGAACTGGCCAGCCGGCCCGATGTCTGGGCCGCGCTGGGCGCGGACCCGTCGCTGGTGCCGCAGGCGCTGCGCGAGGTCATGCGGTATCACCCGCGCTCGCTGTCCACCTCGCGCGAGACGCTGGAGGATGTGGTGCTCGACGGGGTCCTGATCCCCAAGGGGCAGGCCGTCTTTCCCAATATCGGCGCGGCCCACTGGAACCCGAACTTCTTTCCCGATCCCGAGCGGTTCGACATTCACCGCCCCGACAGGCCCGCGCATCTGAATTTCGGCGGCGGTATCTTTTCCTGCATCGGCCGCTATGCCGTCACCATCGAGATCGAGGAAGTGATCACCCACATGGTCACCCACCACCCCGGCCTGAGGCTGACCGCCTCGGCCTTTTCCCATTCGCCGATGTTCACATCCGTCAGCCGGCTGGAGGCGGTGCTGGACGGCTGAGCCGGCCTGGCAATCCAAGGCGCGCCGCGCCCCCGGTCCGCCCGGGCCCGGCTGTGCGGCAGGCGATCCGGACACCGGCAAATCGGGGCGCCCCATCCCGACCGAAGGGTCGGGCGCGGCTTGGGCTGGTCGCCCGGGCGGGATGCCTGGCGCTGGCGCTCATGCTCTACACCGGGCAGCGGCGGTCGGACATCGTCCGGCTCGGGCCGCAGCACGTCAAGGACGGCCGGATCACCCTGACTCAGGCCAAGAACCGGGACCGCAAGCCCGTGACCCTCTCTATCCCGGTCCTGCCCGAATTGAAGCCGTGTTTGATGCGACCCCCACCGGCAACCTCGCCTTCCTCGTCACGGCCTTCGGCAAACCCTACACCTCGAACGGCTTCGGCAACTGGTTCCGCAAGCAATGCGACGAGGCCGGGCTCAAGCACTGCTCCGCCCACGGTTTGCGCAAGGCAGGCGCGGGGCTGGCGACCGAGAACGGCGCGACCGAGCGCCAACTGATGGCGATCTTCGGCTGGACGACCATGAAGGAGGCCTCGGGCTACACCCGCGCCGCGCGCCAGAAGGTGCTGGCGGCGTCCGGGATGAAGCTGTTGTCGCGGGACGGGGGCGGGCCGGAAAGAGGGGAGGCGCGGGGTGGCGAACCGTGATACATCGCATTCCCGCGCCAAGACTGGATTGACCAAGAAGAACGCGTTTGAGGCAGGCATGACCAGGACCGAGATACCGAAACTGGACGAAGGCGCAACCTCGACGCTCGCGCCCGAGGCATTCGCCAAGTTCGAAGCGACCACGAAAGCCCACGGCAAACGGATTCCCGGCCTCGCTCGAGCGGTGGAAAACGCACAGGGACTGCTTAAAGAGGCGGACTGATCGTCGCCCCTTGCCTGCGGACGCGACGCCACCGTCCCGTAGCCCGCTCGTGCAAAATTAGTTTCTCAAAGCTATATAGCTTCAAGGTAGTACTTGCCCGATGCCGTGGACCGTATCCTTTGCCGAGGAGTTCGAGCCGGAATTCGATGCCCTGCCAAAGGAAGTGCAGGACGCGATCCTCGCCCGGGCGCTTCTGCTCGAGCGGGAAGGTCCCATGCTCGGGCGGCCCCATGCTCGGGCGGCCCCATGCTCGGGCGGCCCCATGCCGACACCCTGACCGGGTCGAAGCATGCCAACATGAAGGAGCTGCGCTGCAATGCCGCCGATGGCGTCTGGCGCATCGCCTTCGCATTCGACCCGATCGGCAGGCGGTCCTGCTCGTCGGCGGAAACAAGTCGGGTGGCAGCGAGAAGCGGTTCTACAAGTCGCTGATCGCCCGTGCGGACGACCGCTTCGACCGCCACCTGGAGAGACGGAAAGGATGATGACGATGGCCCGGAGCCTGAAGGAAAAGCTGGCAACCCTCGACCCTGCCCGCCGCGCGGTGATCGAGGCCGAGGCGGATCGGCTGCACGCGGAGTACCTGACGCTGCAGGAATTACGCAAAGCCAAGCAGCTGACCCAGGTGCA
>SKUV01000247.1 GCA_007129775.1 Paracoccaceae bacterium
ACCGCCCGGGCGGCGGCATGAACGGGGCCGACAGCGGCATCTGGTCGGCGCTGCCGCTTCCGGCGGTTCTGATCGGCGCGCGTGAGGTGCTGCTCGATTGCAACCCCGCGACCGAGCAGTTCCTGTCGGTCTCGCGCCGGGCGCTGATCGGGGCACCGGCCTTCGACAAGCTGATGATCGACGCGCCGATGGAGGATGCGCTGGCGCGCGTCAGGCGGCATCGGTCGCCGTTTTTCATCAACGATGTGCCCGTCGGCACCGGCGACCGCCCGCCCCTGCACTGCAACCTGCACCTCGCCCCGCTGGGCGAGGACAGCGACACGGTGCTGATGCTCATTGCCCCGCGCGAGATCGCCGGCAGGCTGGGCCGGGCCGGGCTGGTGAAATCGGCGGCGCGCTCGGCCATCGGCATGGCCGACATGCTGGCGCACGAGATCAAGAACCCGCTTGCGGGGATCGCCGGCGCGGCGCAGCTGTTGTCGATGACGCTGGAAAACGGCGACCGCGAGCTGACCGACCTGATCGTGGCCGAAACCCGCCGTATCGTGAAACTGCTGGAACAGGTGGAGCAGTTCGGCAACCAGCGCCCGCCGGAGTTCCGCGCGGTCAATATCCACGATGTGCTGGAACGGGCGCGCCGCTCGGCCATGGTGGGCTTTGCCGCGCACATGAGTCTGACCGAGGAATACGACCCCTCGCTGCCGCCCACATGGGCCGACGGCGACCAGCTTCTGCAGGTCTTTCTCAACCTGCTGAAGAACGCCGGGCAGGCCGCGCCCGACGGCGGCAGCATCCGCATCCGGACGTTTTTCGAACAATCGCTGCGCCTGCGCGATGCCAGCGGCAGCGGCCGCGCGCTGCCCTTGCAGGTGGAGATCATCGACGACGGCCCGGGCCTTCCGCCCAGCATCGCCGAGGAGATATTCGAGCCCTTCGTCTCGGGCCGCGAGAACGGCACCGGGCTGGGGCTGGCGCTGGTGTCCAAGATCGTGTCGGACCACGGCGGCTGGATCAGTGTGGACAGCGTGCCGGGGCGCACCGTGTTCCGCATTTCGCTTCCCATCGCGGCGCGTGACGCCGCCACGGACGGCTTGCCCCCGGACAGCACCTCAACCGACAGCCACTCACCCGGCCCGAACCCCGAGGAGACACCCTGATGGACGGCACGATCCTTGTCGCCGATGACGACCGCACCATCCGCACCGTGCTGACACAGGCCCTCACCCGCGCGGGCTGCAAGGTTCACGCCACCTCCAGCCTGACGACGCTCATGCGCTGGGTGGAGGAGGGCAAGGGCGATCTGGTGATCTCGGACGTGATGATGCCCGACGGCAACGGGCTGGAGATGCTGCCGCGCATCGGCGAGCTGCGCGAAGGCCTGCCGGTGATCGTGATCTCGGCGCAGAACACGATCATGACGGCGATACAGGCGGCAGAGGCCGATGCCTTCGATTACCTGCCCAAGCCCTTCGATCTGCCCGACCTGATGAAGCGCGCCGCCCGCGCGCTGGAAACGCGCCGGCGCACCGGGCGGGTGGACAGCGCGCCGGTGCATTCCGCCGACGGCGGGGACGAATTGCCGCTGGTGGGGCGGACGCCGGCGATGCAGACACTCTATCGGCTGGTGGCGCGGGTGATGAACACCGAAATACCGGTGCTGATCACCGGCGAATCGGGCACCGGAAAATCGCTCATCGCGCGGGCGATACACGATTTCTCGGATCGCCGGACACTGCCTTTCGTGGTCGCGGGGGCGGGCGATCTGGCCGGGATGGACGGGCCGGCGACGCTCTTGTCGCGGGCGCGCGGCGGTTCCATCGTCTTTGACGAGGTGGGCGATTACGACGCCGAGGCGCAGGCCCGCATCACCCGGATGCTGGACCAGCTGCCCGACACCGCGCCGCGCATCATGGCCACCAGCCAGACCGATCTGGCCGCACGGATGGAGGCGGGCGAGTTCCGGCAGGATCTGTTCTACCGGCTGGGCGGCGTGACGCTGAAGGTGCCCGCCCTGCGCGAACGGGTCGATGACATCCCGCTGCTGGCCGAGCATTTTCTGGCCCGGGCCGAGCGCGAGGGCTTTGCCGCGCGCCGGATGAGCCCCGAGGCGATGGAACTGGTGCGCGCCTACACATGGCCCGGCAATGTGCGCCAGTTGGAGAACACTGTTCGCCGGCTTGTCGTCACCTCGTCCGAGCCCGATATCCAGCGCGCCGAACTGGATCAGGTGCTGGGCAACCAGCCGCTGGCCGAGCCGCTGCGCGGGGGCGCGGCCGAGGGTGAAAAGCTCTCGGCCTCGGTCGCCCGCCACTTGCGGCGCTATTTCGATCTGCACGGCGGCAGCCTGCCACCGCCCGGGCTTTATCAGCGTATCCTGCGCGAGGTGGAACTGCCGATGATCGAAATCGCGCTCGACGCCACCGCCGGCAATCAGGCCAGATGTGCCGATCTGCTGGGAATCAACCGCAATACCTTGCGAAAAAAGATCACGGATCTGGATATTCGCGTGACACGCCGCCGGAAATTGATGTAAAAGGGCAACAGGAAGCGTGGCCCATCGGTGTCAGCCGGCCTCCGGGCACGGGGGCATCGGACGTGACTCGAAGCGGATCGCGAAACCGAGGCGGCGCGAACCGGCAGGCCCCCGCAGGCGGGGCCGTTGGCCGGGCCAATCTGGCAGGAGCGGGCGTGCAGCAGGCCGCGCGAGGATCGTCCTGGGCCAATCTGGCCGAACTGCGCCGCCGGCGGCGGGTGCAGAATGCGGCGACGCTGGGCCTTGTGATCCTCGGCCCGGTTCTCGCTCTGGCGACCTTTCTGGCCATGGGGCCGTTCAATCAGGGCGGGGCGTCCTCGCCGGTGCTGCGGCTCGTTCTGCTGGCCGATCTGGTCTATGTGCTGGTGGTCGCGGCGCTGGTGCTGGCGCGGGTGGCGCGGATCGTCGCCGCGCGGCGGGCGCAATCGGCGGGCTCGAAGCTTCATCTGCGGCTGTCGGGGGTCTTTGCGATCATCGCGCTGGCGCCGACGGTTTCGGTCGCCGTATTTGCCGGCCTGACGATCAATGTCGGGCTGGAGGGCTGGTTTTCCGACCGGGTGCGTCAGGTGGTCGGCAATTCGCTGGCCGCCGCCGAAGCCTATGTGGCCGAGCATGAACGCGACCTGACCGAGGATGCGCGCGCACTGGGCTTCTACATCTCGCGGTCCTCGGAAACCGTTTTCCTGATCAGCGATGGCGAGTTGCGTCAGGTGCTAAGCCAGGGGCAGGTGCAGATTCAGCGCGGGCTGCGCGAGGCCTTCATCATCGACGGCAGCGGTGCCATCCGCGCCCGCGGAGACCGCAGCTATCTGTTCGATTTCGAGCGCCCGACCGAAGAGCAGATCGCCCGCGCCCGCGCCGGCGAAACGGTCATCATCCGCGATCTGGATCAGGACGAGTTTCGCGCGCTGCTGCGGCTCGACGGTTTCCCCGACCGTTATCTCTATGTCGCGCGCGAGGTCGACGGGACGATCATGCGGTTGCTGGATGAAACGCAGGAGGCCAACCGCCTCTATCAGCAGCTGGAGCGCGAGCGCGGGCGGCTGGTCTTCGATTTCGGGCTGCTCTATCTCGGTTTCGCCGTGATCCTGATCCTCGCCGCGATCTGGCTGGGCCTGTGGTTCGCAGAACGCCTCTCGCGGCCGGTGGGCCGGCTTGCGGGGGCGGCCGAACGGGTGGGGCATGGCGATCTGGACGTGCAGGTCCCCGAAGAGCGTGAAGACGACGAAATCGCCATGCTGGGCCGTGTCTTCAACCAGATGACGCGGCAGTTGAAGGGCCAGCGCGAGGCTTTGCTGGAAAACAACCGCCAGATCGAGGCCCGGCGACGGCTCTTTGATTCCGTGCTCGGCTCGGTCACCGCGGGGGTGATCGGGCTCGATGCCCATGGCAAGGTGGATTTCGTGAACCGCGCCGCCCGGCGCCTGCTGGAGACCGAGCCCGCCGCCACCCATGGCCGCCCTCTGGACGAGGTGGTGCCGGAATTCGCCGATCTTTATCAGCGACTTCGCGGTACGGCCAGCGCCTCGGCGCAGGAGGAATTGCGCATCAGCCGCGGTGGCCGACTGGAAACGCTGCTGGTGCGGATGTCCACCCGGCGTTCCGACAGCGGGCGGCTGGAGGGTTATGTGGTGGCCTTCGACGATGTGACCGAACTGGTCAGCGCCCAGCGCATGGCCGCATGGGGCGACGTGGCCCGGCGCATCGCCCACGAAATCAAGAACCCGCTTACCCCGATCCAGTTGTCGGCCGAACGCATCCGTCGCAAATTCGGGCCCATGGTCGGTGACGAGGCCGAGGCGCTGCAGGGCCATACCGATGTGATCGTCAGGCAAACCAATGACTTGCGGCGCATTGTTGATGAGTTTTCGCGCTTTGCCCGGATGCCCGAGCCTGACCGTCGCAGCCACGATATCGTGCGCCTGCTGCGCGATGCGGTGACCCTGCAGGAGGCCGGCCAGCCCGATGTGCGCATCACCGCCGATCTGCCCGGGGAACCGCTGGTGCTGGAGATCGACGAGACCATGCTCTCGCAGGCCTTCACAAACTTGATCAAGAATGCCGGAGAAGCCATTGAAACGCTGTTGGAAAGTGGTGTGCCGGAGGGGCACGAGCCGCAGATTCGCGTGGCCCTTCGGGCGCTGCCCGATGCGGTCGAGATCACCATTGCCGACAACGGGATCGGCCTGCCCGAAGACCGTGCGCGGCTGTTCGAACCCTATGTGACGACCCGAGAAAAGGGCACCGGCCTCGGGCTGCCGATCGTCAAGAAGATCATCGAGGAACACGGCGGCACCCTGACCCTGCTGGATGCACCGCCCTTTGACGGGTCGGACCATCGCGGCGCGCTGGCCGAGATACGGCTGCCACTTCTGACCGAAGGCACACCCCCCATCAAGAAGGGGCTGTAGGATATTGAGGAGCTTGACATTATGGGCGACATTCTGATCGTCGACGACGAGCGCGACATTCGCGAACTGATCTCCGATATTCTGCGTGACGAGGGGTTCACCACCCGGCTCGCCGCCAATTCCGACGCCTGCATGGCCGAGATCAACGCCGAGCCGCCGGCGCTGATGATCCTCGACATCTGGCTCAAGGACAGCAGCATGGACGGCATCGACATCCTGATGTCGGTCAAGCGCTCCAACCCCGATGTGCCGGTGGTGATCATCTCGGGCCACGGCAATATCGAAATCGCCGTCGCCGCGATCAAGCAGGGCGCCTATGACTTCATCGAAAAGCCGTTCAACATCGACCAGCTTCTGGTGGTGATCAGCCGCGCCATGGAGGCCTCGCGTCTGCGCCGCGAGAATCAGGAATTGCGGCGCCGCGATGTGACCATGGCCGAGATGGTGGGATCGGCCTCGGCCTTCCGCACGCTGAAACTGCAACTGGACAAGGTGACCAAATCGAACGGCCGGGTGATGCTGTCGGGCCCCGCGGGATCGGGCAAGGAGGTGGCGGCGCGCTATATTCACGCCAATTCGAACCGCGCGGACGCGCCCTTCGTCACCGTCAGTGCCGCCTCGATCGAGCCCGAACGGATGGAGGAGGTGCTGTTCGGCCGCGAATCGTCGGACCGCGGCATCGAGCAGGGACTGCTGGAGCAGGCCCATGGCGGGGTGATCTATCTCGACGAGGTGGCCGACATGCCGCCGGGCACGCAATCCAAGATCCTGCGGGTGCTGGTGGATCAGCAGTTCACCCGCGCCGGCGGCACCGACAAGGTGCGGGTCGATCTGCGCGTGATCTCCTCGACCACGCGCGATCTTAAGGCTGCCATCGCCGCCGGGCGCTTTCGGCAGGAGTTGTATGACCGGCTGAACGTGGTGCCCATCGCCGTGCCCTCGCTGCAGGAGCGGCGCGAGGATATCCCCGAACTGGCCGCCCATTTCATCGAGATGTTCAACAAGACCCAGGGCCTGCCCCTGCGCGTGCTGTCGGAAGAGGCGCAGGCGCTGCTGCAGACCATGACATGGCCCGGCAACGTGCGACAGTTGCGCAACGTGATCGAGCGCGCGCTGATCCTTGGTGACGGCACCGGCCCGATCGCCGTGCGCGAATTGCAATCGGATACCGAGGCCGGGCAGGGCGGCGAGGGGCGGATCGTGCTCTCGGGGGAACTGGCGACGCTGCCGCTGCGCGAGGCGCGCGAATTGTTCGAACGCGAATACCTGCTCACCCAGATCAACCGGTTCGGCGGCAATATCAGCCGCACGGCGAATTTCGTGGGCATGGAACGCTCGGCCCTGCATCGCAAGCTGAAATCGCTGGGCGTGGTCACCGGTGGCGGCGGCGCGCGGCTGGCCGAGGTGGCGCAGGCCGGCCAATAGGCCGCCGCTTGCGCCCCCGCGCCGAACGCGCGATGCTGCCCGCCTGAGATGGGTCTGAGATGGGTCGCCGTGCGGCCGCGGGATCGGGGGCAGCAGCGTGAAGGTCATCATCTGTGGCGCCGGGCAGGTGGGCTGGCAGATCGCCCGGCATCTGGCCGGCGAGGCCAACGACCTGACTGTGGTCGACAACAACCCCGCGCTGGTGCGTCGCGCCACCGAAACGCTGGATGTGCAGGGCCTGACCGGCTTTGCCAGCCATCCCGACGTGCTGGATGCCGCCGGCGCACGCGACGCCGACATGATCATCGCCGCGACCTATTCCGACGAGGTCAACATGGTGATCTGTCAGGTCGCCCATTCGGTTTTCGGCATTCCGCGCAAGATCGCGCGGCTGCGGGCGCAGGCCTATCTGGACCAGCTTTATGCCGATCTCTACCGTAAGGAGCATCTGCCCATCGATGTGATCATCAGCCCCGAGCGCGAGGTGGCCGATGCCGCGCTCAAGCGGCTGCGCGCGCCGCAGGCTTTCGACACCGAGGAATTCATGGACGGGCAGGCGGAGTTGCTGGGCATCGCGCTGGATGACGATTGCCCGGTGCTGGCCACGCCGCTTCGGCAACTGACCGATCTTTTCTCGACCCTGCGGGCGGTGGTGGTGGGGGTGCGGCGCGAAAAGACGCTGTTCGCGCCCGAACCGGGCGACCAGTTGCTTGCCGGCGATGCGATCTATGTCTTCACCCATGCCGATGACATCGGCCGCACGCTGGAAATCTTCGGCAAGACCGCCCAGCGGCAGGAACGGGTGGTGATTCTCGGGGCGGGCAATGTGGGCCTTGCCGTGGCGCAGGCGCTGGAGGCCGCGCCCGAGCGGGTGCGCCTGAAACTGGTCGAGGCCGACCGCAAGCGCGCGGAGGTCGCGGCCGATGCGCTGGTGCGCACGATCGTCCTTCTGGGCGATGCGCTGGATGCGGCGCTCTTGGAAGAGGCCGGGGTCGGGCGCGCCGATGCGGTGCTCGCGGTGACCAACGACGACAAGACAAACATGCTGGCCGCGGTGCGGGCCAAGACAATGGGCTGCCCGCTGGCCATCGCGCTGATCAACGATCCGACGCTGGCGCCGCTGCTCGAAACGCTCGACATCGACGCCTATATCAACCCGCGGTCGACCACCGTCTCGTCGATCCTGCGCCATGTGCGCCACGGGCGGGTGCGGCGGATCTATTCCATAGGCGACAGCGAGGCCGAGGTGATCGAGGCGCAGGTTCTGTCCTCCTCCCCGATCTGCGACCAGCGCATCCGCGACATCGACTTTCCCGAAGGCGCGCTGGTGGGCGCGCTGATGAAGAAGGGCGAGATCATCCGCCCCCGCGGTGCGACCCTTGTGGAGGAAGGCGACATCATCGCGATCTTTGCGCTGGCCGAGGATGTGCCCGAGGTCGAGCGCCTCGTGCAGGTATCGGTCGAGCATTTCTGAGGCCCATGCGGAGGCTGCGCAATCTGCCGCTGATCGTGCTCGCCCTCGCCGCGACGGGGCTGATGATGGCGGCGCCCGCGGCCTATGGGCTGGCCACCGGCGACAGGGCGCTGGCCATGGTCTTCGCCCAGACCGGGGTGCTGGTGCTGCTGATGGCGACGCTTCTGGCGGTGGCGACGCTGCAGCGCCGGCCGCGCAACGCGGTGCGTGGCCATTTCGTGTCGTTGCTGGCGGCCTATGCGCTGGTGCCGGTGGTGGCGGCGCTGCCGCTGGCCGGCCCGCTTTCGGCGCCGCTTCTGGCCGAACCGGAGGTGACGCGCGGCCTGATCGGCACGGCGGGCCTGCGGTTCTTCGATGCGTGGTTCGAGATGGTGTCGAGCTTTACCACCACAGGCGCCACGCTTCTGGCCGAACCGGGCGCGGTGGCGCCGGGGATCCATCTGTGGCGCGCGCTGGTGGGCTGGGGCGGCGGTTTTTTCGTGCTGTTCGTCGCCATCGCGATCCTTGCGCCGGTCAATCTGGGCGGTGTGGAGGTGGAAACCGGCCATCCGCCCGGGCGGGTCATGGCCGAAAGCGTGCCGCCCGCGCCGGGAACCGGGCCGGGGCGGCGGCGGCGCGCCATGGCCCAGCGACCGGCCCCGGGGCGGGAGCGGTTCGGCCCGGGTGTCGAGGGTGCGGGGTTGGCGGGTGCGGGGTTGGCGGGTGCGGGCGAAGGCGCTGGCCAGTCCCGCCGGGCGGTGGCCGGAGCGCGCAGGCTGAACGAGGATGAGGCCGGCCTGCGCATCTGGACCAGCCTGCGGTTTCTGACGCCCGTCTATGTGGGGCTGACCGCCGGGCTATGGATCGCGCTGATCCTGGCCGGGGAATCGCCGCTGGTGGCGGCCTGCCACGCGATGTCGGTGCTCGCGACCTCGGGTATCTCGCCCGTCGGCGGGCTGGAGGGGGCGCAGGCCGGCCGCGCGGGCGAGCTGCTGATCCTGTTGTGTTTCGTCTTCGCCTTCAGCCGCCGCGCCCTTCCGGGCCCGCTGAGCCGGTCCGCAGACAGGCCGCTGCGGCGCGATCACGAATTGCGCGCGGCGGCCTTTGTCCTGATCACGCTGACGATGGTGCTGTTCTTGCGCCAGTTCGCCGGGGCCGCGGGGCAGGGCGGCGGGGGCGATCTGATGGCGGCGGCGCGGGCCCTCTGGGGCTCGGTTTTCACGCTCGCCTCGTTTCTGTCCACAACCGGGTTCGTCTCGGGCGACTGGGCGGCCTCGCGGCTTTGGTCGGGGCTGCCGCCGCCGGGGCTGGCGCTGGCGGGTCTGGCGCTGATCGGGGGCGGGGTGGCGACGACGGCGGGCGGGATCGGGCTGTTGCGGGCCTATGCGCTCTACCGGCATGGCATGCACGAGATGGACAAGCTGCTGCATCCATCGCTGGTGGCGGGCCGCGGGGCGCGGGCGCGGGCGCTGCGCAGTCAGGGCGCCTATGCGGCGTGGCTGGCGCTGATGCTGGTGCTTTTCGCCATGGCGGCGGTGCTGGCCGCGCTGACGATCACCGGGGTGGATTTCGAGGCCGCGATGATCCTGACCGTCGCGGCGCTGTCGACCACCGGCCCGCTCGCCGAGATGGTGGCGGCCGGGCCGATCCGCTATGGCGACCTGCCCGATGCGGCGAGGGCCATCCTTGGCGCGGCGATGGTGATCGGGCGGCTGGAACTGCTGGCGGTGATCGCGCTCCTGACCCCCGGCGGCTGGCGCGGCTGGCGCGGCTGGCGCGGCTGAGGCGGCAGGGGCTAACCGGCGGGCCGGGCCAGTTCCCGCGCCAGCGCGCAGAACCCTTCAAGCGGCACATCCTCGGCCCGGTCGGTGGGGGGGATGCCGGCGGCGCGCAACCGGTCCTCGATATCCGGCGCGAGGCCGCGCAGGCTGGAGCGCAGCATCTTGCGGCGCTGGTTGAAGGCGGCCGCCACCAGCCGCGACAGCACCGCCGGGTCGGCCGGATACCGCGGCGCCGGCAGCGCGGTCAGATGCACCACAGCCGAGGCGACCTTGGGCGCCGGGGTGAAAGCCTCGGGCGGCAGGCGCAGGGCGATGCGTGCCGCACAGCGCCATTGTGCGAGGAGGGCGAGCCGCCCGTAGGCCCTGGAGCCCGGCTGCGCCACGATCCGCTCGGCCACCTCGCGCTGGAACATCAGCGTCAGGCTTTCCCAGAAGGGCGGCCATTGCGGCGGCGTGAGCCAGCGCACCAGCAATTCGGTACCCACGTTATAGGGCAGGTTGGCCACCACCCGCACTGGCGGCGCAAGATGGGCCATCGGGTCGAGCCCCAGCGCATCGGCGTTGAGCACCTCCAGCCGGCCGGGATAGGCGGCGGCGATCTCGGCCAGCGCGGGCAGGCAGCGGGCATCCTTTTCCACCGCCAGCACCCGGCGCGCGCCCTCGGCCAGAAGCCCGCGGGTCAGCCCGCCCGGCCCGGGGCCGATTTCCAGCACGTCGCAGGCCGAAAGATCGCCCGCCACCCGGGCGATGCGTGCAGTCAGGTTCAGATCGAGCAGAAAGTTCTGCCCCAGCGCCTTGCGCGCGCGCAGATCGTGGCGTGCGATCACCTCGCGCAGGGGGGGCAGGGCGTCGATCATCGCGGCGGGGCCGGGGCGGGGCCGTCCTGTGCGCGGGCGGCCACCATGCCTGCCGCCATGCGCAGCGCCGCGATCATGCTGGCGGGGTCGGCGCGTCCCTGTCCGGCGATGTCGAGCGCGGTGCCGTGGTCGGGCGAGACCCGCACGAAAGGCAGGCCGAGCGTCACATTCACACCGCCGGCGAAATCGATGGTCTTGATCGGGATCAGCGCCTGATCGTGATACATGCAGACCGCCGCGTCATAGCCCGTCCGCGCGGCGGCGTGAAACATCGTATCGGCCGACAGCGGCCCGCTCAGCACCATGCCCTCGGCCCGCAGTTGCGCCAGCACCGGGGCGATCACGGTGATTTCCTCGCGCCCCATATGCCCGCCCTCACCGGCATGGGGGTTGAGCCCGGCCACGGCGATGCGCGGGGCGGGCAGGCCGAAATCGCGGATCAGCGCGGCATGGGTCACGCGCAGTGCGGCCTCCAGCGTTTCGGGTGTCAGCCGCGCGGGCACCTCGGCCAGCGGGCAGTGGATCGTCACCGGCACCACGCGCAGCGCGTCACAGGCCAGCATCATCGCCACCGGCACATCGCCGGCCAGAAGGGCAAGGTATTCGGTATGGCCGGGAAAGCCGAAGCCCGCGCCCTCCTGCAGTGCGGCCTTGTGGATGGGCGCGGTCACCAGCCCGGCCGCCGCGCCCTGCTGCACCAGCGCCACGGCGCGCGCGATCACGGCGACGACGGCGGCGGCATTGGCCGGGTCGGGCCGGCCGGGCGTCGCGGGGGCGGGAAAGGGATGGGGCAGGACCGGCAGGCAGCCGGGTGGAAGCGCCGCCGCCTCGGCCGGTGCCGCGATTGCGCGCCAGTCGGTGCCCGGGGGCAGATGGGCCGGATCACCCAGCCAGACGAAGGGCAGCCCCGCGCCCAGCGCGTCGCGGGCCTTGACGGCGATCTCCGGCCCGATGCCCGCGGGCTCGCCGCAGGTCACGACAAGGGGCGGGCCCGGGGGGGGGCCCGGTGGTGCCGCGCCGGGTGGCCGCGTCATCGGGTGACGATATGGGCGTCGGCCCGCATTTCCGCGAGAAAGGCTGCCGAAAGCGCGCCGATCCGTTCGTTGAACAGCCGCTCCTCGATCGCCGCGCGGTCGAAGCGGCCGTCGCTGGCCAGGACCCGCTCGCACAGCATCGTCCAGACCAGCGTATCGCCCTGCGACAGCGCGGTGGTGCCCTCGTTCTCGTCCAGCGCGGCAAGCGCCACGGCGATATCGGCGGGCAGTTCGGGCAGCGTGCGCTCTTCGATGACCAGCCGGTCGGGGGTGTTGCGCATGTGGCCGTAAAGGTCATCGCAGGCATCGGTGCGGGCGAGGATGCGATCCAGGTCGCGCTGGCCCGCGCCGCTGCCGCGCCCAGGCAGGCTGAGCCGCGCATAGCGCACCGATACGGCCGCGGGCGGGATGGTCGGCAATTCCTCAATCCGGCGCAACTGGAACAGCGCAAGCCCCCCCGGCACCGGCACCGCGGGCGTCACCTGCCCGGGCGAAAGCTGCGCGATCAGGCCGGCCAGATCGGGCGGCAGGTTGCGCAGGGGGATCCAGTCAAGCTGGCCGCCGTTTTCGGCCGAATCGGCGCTGGAGAATTCGCGCGCGGCCCGCTGGAAGGCATCGAAGCCGCGAATCTCTCCCAGTTCGCGCGCCCGTTGCCGCGCCAGCGGAGCCTCGGGGCCCGAGAGCGGCACGACGATTTCATTGAGCAGCACCCGGACCGCGCTGCGCTGGGTATGCAGCGCCAGCGCCCGGTCCACCTCGGCATCATGGATCACCACCCGGGGGGCGAAGCGGCTGCCCAGCACCGCGCGCCAGGTGACGCCGGCGCGGATGAAGGATTCATAGCTTTCGGGCTCGATCCCGTTGGCACCGATGATTTCGAGGAAATCCTCCACCGACAGATCGACGCGGCTGGCGAATTCCGCCATCCCCGCGCGCACGTCATCGTCGCTGGCGGTGATGCCGAAACGTTCCGCCGCGAGAAGTTGCAGTTTTTCCTCTGTCAGCCGCTCGGTCGCCTCTGCCACCAGATCGCCGGGGGTGTTGAAAAGCTCCAGAAAACGCGCGCGCTGGTCCACCTCCCAGTTGGTGACCACCCGGTCGTTGATGATCA
>SKUV01000378.1 GCA_007129775.1 Paracoccaceae bacterium
CCCTCGACCTCCAGCACGAAGCCCTGCACCGCCACCGCGCCGCGGCTGTCGAAGGCCTGCAGCATGACCGCGACGCTTGCCGCCGCATCCGCGCCGGGGGTCCATGTCACCGCGCCGGTAACCGGGTCCAGCGTCATGCCTTCGGGGCCCGAAAGCAGATGATAGAGCACCGCCTGCCCGTCGGGATCCTCGGCGGCGACGGTGAATTCATAGGCTTCACCCGGCACCGCCCGCTCGGTCGGCGGGGTGGTGGTGAAGACCGGCGCGCGATTGGGCGACTGGGCCGCGACAATGCCGCTGGAAAACAGCACGCGCTGGCGGTCGGGCGTGGCAATGGCGATGGTCTGGCCGCTGGTCGTGGCACCCGGGGCAAGGCGCCCGTCTTCAGGCAGCGAAGCCGACAGATCGATCAGCCACAGCCCCTCGGGCGTCTGGCCGAGGCTGTCGGTGGGCAGGCCCGGATAGCCGCGCGCGGGGTCCAGCGTCAGCATCGCCGGCAGTCGCACCTCGCCGTCGGACCGGTTGAGGACCGTCACGTCATAGCTGATCGTGCCCAGCCCGCGATCATAGCGCGTGGCGGTAAAGGTGATATCGAGCAGCGTCGACAGATCATCGATCCCCTCGAAGGCGGTGACGTGATCCTCTACCATCCGCAGCCCGAAGACCGAGGTGACATGCCGCTTCACCGTCAGCGTGTAATCGTCGGGCAGGAGCGCGCCCACGTTGAGCATCACCGTCCGGCTGGCCACATCATAGACCACCGCCGTCGGGGTGACCGTGCCGACAGTGGCGCCCTCCAGCACGTAATTGTCGGGGTTCGTCACCGATCCGGCGGCCTTCGGCCCGCCGTTGAACATGTCCTGATCGAAGCGCACGGTCAGCACCGGCTGCGGCAGCGGCACGAGCGCCGCATCGGGCGGGTTGGTGGCCTGCACCGAAGGGGCATAGGCCGGCTGGATCGAATCCACCTGCCCCGATTGCGACACCAGCACCCGGCCTTCGGAGGTGGCGATGACCACATCGCCGCGGGTGCCGCCGCGTGCCAGATCGATCCGGCGCATGGTGGCGAGGTCGACCATCGTCAGCGCGGAGCCTTCCTGCGCCGCCCCGGTCCCGGTGATCCGGCCGGTGCTGGCGCTAACGAACAGCAGATCCTCAAGCAGCGTGCCGGCCTGACCGAAGGCGATGGAGTCGATCTCGCTGTCGAACCGCAGCATGATCTCGGCGCGCTGGCGCTCGGTAAAGCGCACGACCTGCGCTCGGTCGGGCCATGTCACCGCCCACAGATCGCCATAGGCATCGAAGGCCAGCGAACCCACGCGCAGATTCTCGTCACGGCTGAACTGCGCAAAGCGGCCGGTCTCCGGATCGAAGGTCACGACGCCGGAATTCGCCCCAAGATAAAGCTTGCCCGTGCCCGGGTCGATGGCAAGGCCCAGCGTCAGCCCCTCGCCATGGCGCGCGATCACGCCACCGGTGGCCGGATCGAGCTGCAAGAGCGCCCCGCCTCCTGTGGTGGCCCAGATGCGGCCCTCGGCATCCTCGGCCAGATGGAAGATCGGCTCGTCGTGGTGATACAGCAGCGTCCCGGCCCCGGCCTCGCCGCCATCGGGGGTGAAAAGGTGCAATTCGCCCCGGTTCGCCCCGCCCGACACGAGGATAGCGCCGTCAGAGCGTTCAAGCAGCGCCATGGGCGCGATGCCGCCCAGCGACCCTGTGATCCCGGTGGCAAAGGCGCTGGCCACGAAGGGGCTGAGCACGCTGTCGAATTCCGCCGGCCGTGTCAGCGGATCAGCGGCCGGCACCTGCGCCTCGGCCAGTGCGAAAAGCATGCTGGGCGAGGGCGTGTCCACCGCCGGCGGCGGCTGGCCGAAATTCGGGGGAGTGGCTGCCTCGACCTGCGCCGGCGCGCCGATACTCACCGGCTGGCCGTCGGATGTGATCGCGCCACCGTCGCGCGGCCGCTCCACATTGCCGGCGATATCGGTGGCAATGGCAAGGAATTCATACGCCACCCCGGCGCGGCCCTCGAAGATGCGGCTTCCAGCCTCCGCCTCAATCCGGCGCTCGAAGATGCGGAAATCGCCGCCATCCTCGGCGACATAGAGCGTCACATGCCGCACACCCGAGCCGCCGGTATCGTCGGTCGCGGCCCATGAAAGCTCGAAACTGTCGGTGCCTTCGATCCGCTCCACCGCAAGCTCGGTTACCGGGGCGGTGCCGTCGACCACCTGCGCCAGCGCCAGGGTTTCTTCGGGCGCGAGGGTGTCATAGATCACCCGCGCCTGCGACACGATCTCGGTTCCCGTCTCGATATCGGCGCGCGGCCGCACCGTGTAGGAGGCAAAGCCCGCCCCGCCCCCGCCGGCGGCATTCGGCGGCAGCAGACCCGCCGTCACATCCTGCAGTTCCGCCCCCGTCAGCGGATCAATGGCCTGAAACACCCAGCGCGCGCTGGCCGGGTCCTGATAGATGTCGACCCCCGCCGAGACCCGCAGCACGAAACCGCGCGTGTCGGAAAAGTCGATCTCGTCCTGATAGAACCAGCGGCCCGGCGGCACCTTGATCGAAATATCGCCGATCCGGATGTCACCCAATTCGAAGGAGCGCGCGTCGAGATCACTGTCGAGCCGCGTGACGATCTCGATCCGGTTGGCATGGGCCGAGGATTGGGCGTCGTTCTCGAAACGGATGGTATAGGGCAGCCGCGCGCTGGCGGGCAGCCAGCCCATCGTCTCCAAGGTTTGCGGTCCGATCAGCGAGGCCAGCCGCCCGGCATTGGCCGGATCGCTGAAAAACCGCGCGAAATCCAGCGCCTCGAAAGCCTGCGCATCGATGGAGCCCTGCTGGTCGATCAGGAAATCCGCCGGCAGCGCGGCGCCGCGATTCTCGAACGGCACCCACGGGGTATAGATGCGCACGGCCTCGAAATGGGTGGGGTTCGTCAGCCCGAGGTCGTAATCGGCGAATTCGGGCAACAGCGGCACCGGGATCTCGCCGCTGTAGCGTTCGCTGCGGCGCTCTTCCCAGAAATCGATCTCGGCCATGAGCGTTTCGTCATGGCCGTAAAGCCGGCGCAAATCTTCGAAGAAGCCGAGCACATCGGCGGTGGCGCGAATCTCCGCGCCGCCGGGGCCGAACAGCAGGCCCGAGGCCAGCAACGACATCAGCGACAGGATCTCGGGCCGCTCGCGGATCGGCGGCGTGGCGCCGTCGTCACGCAGAATTCCGGCTTGTTCCAGCCCGGCAAGATAAAGGTTGACCCATGCCTCCGGGTCGCCGGCCAGCGCGATCAGTGGGCCGGGGGCGTTTTCGCTGCTCAGGATCGCCTCGCGCAGGTCGAGCGCGAAGGCGCGCTGATGCTCCACGAATTCCGCACGCGTCATCGAAGTGGCGGCAGCGAAGACATGCCAGCGGAACGGGATGAAGGGGATCTCGTCGCGCGACGGTTTGGCGGCGTTGGACTCGTAAAGCTCCACAAAGGGGAAATCGGCGAGCGTGGAACCAAGCTGCGGATTGATCTCGCTGGCGCGCTCCACCACCGCGGCGAACCAGTCTTCGATGCCCGCGGGGCCATCGGCCAGCAGATCGTCAAGGCCGGGCAAAAGCGCCGACATCCGGTCGCGGAAGGCATCGAACGCCTCGTCATGCAACTCGCGCAGCCCCGGATAAGTGGCGACATTGAAGCTGAAGCCGGTAAAGCCATCTGCCGGCATGTCGAGCAGATATCCCGAGGTGGTCAGTTGCCCGTCGGTGTTGACGATGCTTTCCAGCCCGGCCCAGAAGACATCCTCGTTCGGCCCGCCCGCAGCGCCAGGCGGCGTGCCGCGCACATTGGTGAAGAAGTCCAGAAACTGCAGGCCGAAGACAAACGGATTCACGTGCAATTCGGGCACGCCAAGCTGGAAAAACGTATACGGCGCATCGAGGTTGTTGAGGTTCTGGAGCGCAACCGAGAAGGTCTCGCTCTCGCCGGGCAGGACGATGCGCGGGCCACCGATGCCGATGGTCACATCGCCCTCGATCGCCCGTTCCACCAGAAAACGGTAAGGCAGCACCGCCTTCTCTCCCGACGGGTTCGTGACGACCACGTCGTACAGCCCGCGCGGCGCGCCGCTGAGATCGAAATTGGCGATGATCCGGCTGCTGTCGATCACCCGCCAGTTGCTGGGCGCGTATTCCGCCACGCCCGGCCGGATCAGCCGCACCGTTGCCTGAGGGTGGAATTGCGCGCCGGTGATCACCGTGGTGACGAAGGATGAATCGCCCCCGCGATCTGCCGCGATGTCGGTGATCTGAAGCGGCAGAAGCTCCGCCAGAAGCGTGATGTCGGCGCCTTCGGCATCGCCCGAGAAATTGCGCACCTTGACGTAATAGGTGCCCGGTTCGGTCGAGGGCACGAGCGCCACCAGATCGGACGAGATCGGCCCCTGATAGGTCGCGTCAAAGGCGTTGGGGCCGGGCAGCGCGTCGTGTCGCAGATAGATCTCGTTCAGTGCGGTCGGGTCGGTGGAATTCAGCTTGACCCGCATTGTCGCGCCCGGCGGCACGGTGATCTGCCAGATCTTCTCGGCCCCCGCGGCCAGATGGGTGGACAGCGGGGTGTTCAGTGTCAGGTGATCCACGGCGACCACCAGCGTATCGGCCGATGCGGTGGTGTTGTTCGTTGTGAAATCCCCCTCATAGACCTGATTGAAGATGTCAGTGCGCACGATCACGCGATAGCTGCCGGGGGTCAGCGCCGGCATGATCGTCGTCAACTCCATCTCGCGGCTTTCGCCGGGCAAAAGCGGCCCGCTGGTCTGCGCCCGGCCAAGCGGCAGATCACCCAGATCCCAAGTGCCATCGGTCGAAAGGAAGACCGCGTCCGACCACATGCCTTCGGCGGTCACGCTGTCGGACTGGTTGGTGACGGTCCAGCGGATCGTGACCGGATCGCCCGCGCGGGCATTGGAGGGGATCTCGATCGCCGTCACCTCCAGATCGGTGGGCGGCGGCTGTTCGAAGATCACCGGAAGGGGGGTGCGGCGGTCGTTGTCGTTCTCGTTGTCGTCCTCGAAGACATCGCCGCGCGGGCCATAGCGCGGCGGGTCGGTGATGACGAACAGATAATGCGCATCGCCCGGCAGGTCGCGCGGCGCGACCAGCGTGCGGGTGACGGTATAGCTTTCGCCCGCGCCGAGCCCGCCGATGTGGCGATACTCGGACACGAAGCGGTCGCCGCGCAGGTCGAGCACCTGATCACGGCTGAAATAGATCAGGTCCGTCCATTCGTCCTGCTGGAATGGCGTCGGGCCGCCGGTGTTGGTGACGGTATAGCTGATCTCGAATGTCTGGCCGCGGGTGACGCGCTCCGGCATCACCAGCCCGGTCACCTGCAGATTGGGCGCGTCGGCTGCATCGATGGTGACGGGCGCAGCGGTTGTGTTCGTGCCCTCGCCCTGAAATTCGCGCACCTTGCCGGTAGGATCGCCGCGCACCCCGTTCAGCCGTGGCGAGATCGTGGATTGCGCGAGGTTCGATTGCCCCAGGCCGCTGTCGGCCGCGGCGATGATGTGGAAATCGCCCTCGATCTCGAACGGCAGGGTTACCGTGACGGTCGCGGTATAGCTTTCGCCCGCTTCCAGTATTCCGTCGCGATTATGCGCGGCCAGCACCTCGCGCCCGTCAACCTCGCGCCGCAGCAGAAAATCCCCTTCGTCGAGCGCAGCGTCAACCGAAAGATAGACGCGGTCAGCCCAGGCATCCTCGCGCGTGGCGCGGTTGCCGACGTTGGTTACGGTGAAGGTGATATCGATGGTTTGCCCCGCAACCAGCCCCTGAGGAACCACCAGATCGGTGACCTGCAGGTCAGGCTCGGCATAGATCACCGGGACGACCGCGCTCAGGCGCTCTCCCGCTGGGTCCTCATAGGCCAGCCGCTCGAAACGCAGGAGCTGCATCGGGCCGGAGCGGCTGTTGAACCACCAGCCACGTTCCTGCGCGAGTTTGCCCGAATTGGTGTTGGTGATGACGTGGATGTAATGATCGCCCGAGATGCCGGCTGGCAGCGTCACCTCGACCGCGCGCGAATAGCTTTCGCCACCGCCGAGGGGGGTGCTGTTGGAAATGTTGACGCCCTGCAGAAGGGTGGCGCGGTTCTGGATGAACACCGGATCGGGCGAGACCCAGATTTCGTCGCGCCAGAAGGCCGTACCTTCCCATATCGGCACGTCGCTGTCGTTGGTGACGGTATAGGCGACCTCGATCTTCTCGCCCGAATAGGCGGGGCCGGAGGGCGTGACCTCGGTCACCCGCAGGTCCGGCACGGCACGGGTGACGCTCGTCGTGCTAAGGGCGGTATTGTCGTCGGGGTCGGTGTCGCCCGGGGTCTGGGCGCGCACCACCAGATAGCTGCCGGCCAGGCCCGGCGGCAGATCATAGCTGCGCGTCAGCGTCACCGTCTCGCCCGCCGCAACGCGGAAATTGCGCAGCGTCTCCAGTGTCCAGCGCTCCGCGCCCGAGACGCTGAAGCCCGGCGCCGAGGTCAGAACGATGTCGATCTGGTTGTTGGCAGCACCCGTACCGCTGTTGGTGAGGCTGAATTCCACCTCGAACCGGTTCTCACCGTTCAGCCCGGAGACCGCGCTTTCGGTGACCGCGGTGATGGCGACGGCGATTTCCGGGTTCACCACCGGCGGCGGGTCGCCGATGATCTGGAGCGCGTTGGGCCGGCCCGGCTGCACCCCGCCACCTGCCTTGTAATTGTTGGAGTTCAACTCGTTCGGATCGTCGGGGTTGACGTTGACCGCCAGAGTGTCCTCCAGCAGCGTCGCATAGGGGTCAACCCAAGGGGTGATGTAGTAATTGCCCGACACGACCTTGTCGGGCAGTTGCAGGGTCACCGTCCGGTCATAGCCCTGCCCCACATCGAGGATGCCATCGGCATAGGTCAGCGTCTTGAGCAGCACATCGCCCTTGCCCGGGTGCGGGCGCGTGCGGTCGGTGGTCAGCCAGATCTGCTCGACCCATTCACCCAGATTCGTGGGGCCGGCACCGCGGTTGGTGACACTGTAGGTCGCGGTGATCTGCGTGCCCTCGAAGGCCTGAACCGGCGTGACCACATCGTGCACCACGATATCGGCCAGCGCCATCGGCTCCACATACAACTCATGCACGGTGACGTTGTTGTTGGCATTGGGCCATTCGTCCACGGCGTTGCCGCTGTCGGTATGCACCAGCAGATAGACCGTGCCGCGAAAGCGTTCGGGGATGCGGAAGCTGACTTCCTGGCTCAGATACTCCTCGCCCGGTGCAAGGGCCGCCTCGTTCGAGAAATGCCCCAGCAGGATGTCGTCGGCGCTGACCTTCTGGTCGAGCGACAGATAGACCGAGTCGGTCCAGTTCGGCACATCGGTGGGCACGGTGCCCTGATTGATGACGGTCCAGCGCAACGCGCCGGTGGCGCCGGCATCCAGTTGATCCGGCGCCAAGATCGAGGAAACCTGCAGATCGGGCCGGGGCAGGACCGTGACGGTGATCTGGGCATCCTGCACGCTTTCGTTGTCGGCCTCGCCGCCGTGCTCGTAGATGGCATTGCCCACATCGGTATGGACCACGACACGGAAGACCCCGGTCAGTTGCGGCGGGATCATGACCTGCGCGGTGCGGCTGTAACTGGTGCCGGCCTGCAGCGTGCCGGAATAGGTGAAATTGCCCAGCACCACATCCTTGCCGCCATCAGCCGGGCGCAGCAGAACCCGGTCTTCCCAGACGCCCGCGGCGGCACCGGTGCCGTCGTTGCGCACCGTCCAGCTCACATCGATGGCCGAGCCTTCGGGCGTGGTTTCGGGTGCGGTCAGGGCCGTCACGATCAGATTCGGCGGTGGGGTCAGCGCCACATCCACCGCCTCCGACATGCCCTTGTTGCCGTCATCGGTGAAGATGAACTCGAAAGGCGCGCCGAAGGTGCGGGAAAAGACACGGTCGGTGCCCGGCGTCTCGACAAAGAAATAGGCCGGGCCGGTCCAGCCTTCGGGGATCATCACCTGCACGTCGCGGGTATAGCTGGCGCCGACGCCAAGAAACCCGATCTGCGAGAACCGGCCCAGAAGGCTGCGGTCGTTACCTTCGGGATTGTCGGCAATATAGACGCGATCTTCCCAGCTTGAGGTATTGGTCAGCCCGATGCCGTCGTTGCGCACCGTCCAGCTTAGCGGCATCAACTGGCCCGACAGGGCGGTGTCGGGCGCCGCGACCTCCTCGACCACCAGATCGGCATAGGGTATGGGCGCCACATCGACGAACCCGTCGAGCTTGAGCATGTTGTCGGCCTTCAGCCCGTTCTCGAAGACCGCGCCATCAGCGTCGGTGACGACGAACAAGGTAAAGCGGCCGTTGGTGCCCGGCGGCATCACAATCTCTTCGGATCGGGTGTAGCTTTGCCCCGGGGCAAGGCCGCCGGTATGGGTGAAACGACCGATTTCAATGTCATCAGCGGTGCCCAATACGCCGTCGCGCGTCAGCACCAGCCGGTCGACCCATTCGTCGGTGATGCCCGCGCCCGGGCCGGTGTTGGCCACGGTCCAGCTTATCGTGATGGGCGCGGGGTCGGCCACTGTCAGCGCCGGCGCCGCGACCTCTTCCACCACCAGATTGGCAAAGGGCGACAGCGCGATATCGAGCGCGGCGGTGGCGGTGTTGTCATCCTCCGCCCCCGGCTCCACGATCTGGTCAAGCGCGTCGGTCTGGACAACGACATACCACGCGCCCGAAACATGGATGGGCAGGACCACATCGGCGAAGGTCGACAGCGTATCGCCCGCCCCGAAAGGCAGGTCGGCCCCGGTCTCGAACTCGGCCAGCAGGATCGCACCGTCATCAACCTCACCGGTCTGCGACAGCCATATCCGGTCGGACCAGCCGGTCTGGACCGGCCCGGCGCCGGTGTTCGACACCACCCAGTCCACACGCAAGGTATCGCCCGAGGCGTGGGGCCCATCCGACAGCACGACACCCGAGGCCACGAGATTCGGATGCAGCAGCGACACCGGGTCGGCCTGCAGGAGGTTGTTGTCCAGCCGGCCATCCTCGAACACGCGGTCGAGCCGGTCGGTGCGCACAGCCAACTGGAATTCGCCCACGCCCAGCGCCGGGATGGTGACGGTTTCAGTGATCGTATAGCTTTCGCCCGGCGCCAGGTCGAAGCTGCGCGGGATCACCCGCAGCGACATCCCGTTGGCCGACAGGCCGGGACCGAAGATCAGGATTTGATCGTCCCAAGGCGCGCGGGCGGTGGCGTCGCCGTCGTTGCGGATGGTGAATGTCACCTCCGCCTGTCCGCCCGGCACCAGCAGATCGGGCCCGATCACCTCGGTCACGGCCAGATCGGCGGCGGGTGCGGCCAGAACAGTGAACGTCGCCGCGCTGGCGCGGGTGTTGTTGTCCAGCGCGCCGCGTTCAAAGACCGCGTTGGTCGCGTCGGTCTCGACAATCACAAAATAGTCGCCCAAGAGCCCCGGCGGCAGGGTGAAGCTGCGCGCCACGCTGTAGCTTTCGCCCACGTTCAGCGCCACCACGCGCTCGGCCTCGCCCAGCAACACATCGTCGGCGCCGCGCTCGGGCGCGCGAGCGAGCCAGACGCGATCAATCCAGCCGCCCTCGGGCGGCTCCAGCGGATCGGGGCCGAGGTTGGCAACGCGCCACGAAATCGCCAGATCCTCCCCCGGCTGGAAATCGCCCGTGGGCGCCACGAGCGCCTGCACGGCAAGATCAGCGGCGGGCGAGGCCAGCGCGATCTGCGCCCCGGCCACGTTGTCGTCGCGGGTGTCGGGCTCGGTCACCGCCTGCGTTGCGTCGGTTTCGACAAACAGCCAGACATCACCCTCGATTCCCGCCGGCAGCAGGATATCGGCGCTGATCGAATACTCCGCCCCGGGCTGCAACCCGCCCGCGCGCGCCACCTCGGCCAAAAGCACATCGTCGGCGCCGCCCGGCTGATCGTCCAGCGACAGCCAGACGCGATCCACCCATGCATCGGCATCGGTCGGCGCGGCGCCGATATTCTCGACCTCCCAGACGATCTGCGCGGACTCGCCGCCGCGCGGATCGGCGGGCAGGCCGGTGATCCGCGCGACCAGATCGGGATAGGCGCGGGCAATCGCGGTGACGGTGATGCTAGCGGAATTGTTGCCCTCGGCTTGCGCGATGGTCAGCCCGTCGCGCGCCTCGTTCAACGTACCCTGCCCGGCTGTGTTCTGGTCGGCGGTGACCGTGATCGTGAAATCGCCCACCCCGGCAAGCCCGTCGGGCAGGTGCAGAACCACCTCGCGCGCGGCCTCCGCGCCGGGGGCCAGAGGGTCTGCCTGCACCGCCAGGGCGGTGTCGTGGATCACCTGATTGTCGGCCTGCCGGACGATGCGCACCCGCTCGAACCAGTCGCCCGGGGTCGTCGCCGCACCTTCGTTGCGCGTCGTCCACCGGATGGTGAGCGGGCCTCCGGCTTCAGGCGCGTCTTCTGCAACCGAAAGTTCGGGCACCACCAGATCGGGTGCCGAGGCCCGTTGCAAAAGTATGGTGTTGTTGGTCTCGCCTGTGCCCTCCGGGTTGGTCTCGAAAATCTCGTCGCGGCTGTCCACGGTGATGGCGAAGTCGTAAAGCCCGGTGCCGTCGATCCCGGCCGGCCAGCCGAAGACCATGCTGCGCGCGCGCGTTTCCTCCGCCCCCAGCGGAGTGGTGTTGTCGTCGCGCAGATCGAAGGTCGCCACAACGCGGTTGGTGGAACGGTTGGTGATCACCAGCCGCTCTGTCCATGCATTCGGGGTTGGCGCGGTGCCGGCGTTGACCGTCGCCCAGGTGACTGTGACGCTTTCGCCCGGGCCCCAGCCCGCAGGCGGCGACAGCGCCAGATCCTGCGGCACGAGATCGATATAGGGCGCAAGCGTGACCTGAAGCGGCAGGTCGGCGGCGTTGTTCAACTCCGCCGTGCCCTCGGGGTTGGATTCCTCGATGTCGTTGTTGATATCGAGCCGCAGCGCCGCCACCAGGGCGCCGACCGCGAGCATCCCCGGCGGCAGCGTCAGGCTGACCGATTGGGTGATCGTCTCGCCCGGCGCGATCGGCCCGGTTCCGGTGGTGTCATGGGGCACGATCACATCAGCGAGGATCTGGCCGGTATCGACCCGACGGATCGTGACGCGGTTGGCGAAATCGCCCTCCACCGGCAGATCGCCGGAATTGGCGATGGTCCATGTCAGCGGCACCTGCCCGCCCGAAAGCAGCGGATCATCGGTATCCAGCCCGAACTCCGCAACCGTCAGATCGGGGCCGGGCTGGGTTTCGAGCCCGGCCAGCCGGATCGGTGCCATGACCGGGTTGGCGTAGATGTTGAAGGCGAAAGGCCGCGTCTCGGGCGAGGCGATCCGCCCCTCCACCAGCAGAACGTAAGTGCCGGTCTCGGGCAAGGCGAGCGTCGGCACATCATCGGACAGACGTTCCGAGAAAACCTGCCGCCCGAACGGATCGATCAGGCGCCATTGCGACAGGTTGTTGCCCTCGGTCCGGTCAAAGAAGAACCGCTCTCCCTCGGTCGCGTCGAAGGTGAAGATGCGGGTCTCGGACCCCGGGGCCAGTTGCCCCGCGACCGGAGTGCCAGGCACCAGAGGCTGCGCGGCGTTCATGTCGAGCAGGCTGAAGCTGTAATCGCCCGTGGTGCCGCCGCTCGTTCTTATGGTGAAGGTGTATTCGCCCTCGATCAGATGAAACAGCGGCGCGGTGCTTGCGCTGGTGCTGTCGGAGGACTGGAAGTTGCGGCTGCCCTCCAGCCCGCGCGGGCCGGTCAGATCCCATGTCCAGTTCGTGGCATTCGGCGCCAGCACATCGACATAGACAAAGCCCGGCGCGGTCACCGTGAAGGTATAGCGGTCGCGCTGGCCGGGCAGGTCGATGCTGCCCGCAGCAGTCTCGTTCAGCGCAAGCGGAAGGACATTGGCGCCGAGCGAGACCAGCCGGAAGGAATGTGTGCGCGGGGCCGTGTCCTGTATCCGGCCCTCGACAATCAGGTAATGGGCCCCTTCGGCAACCGGCGTGATCTGCGGAATATCCGTGCGCAGATTGGTCGATGACGTGACCAGATTGCCGAAGCTGTTGACGATCTTCCAGCGGCCCTGAAGGCTGCCGCCAAGAAACTGAAGGTAGAATTCATCGCCCGCGGCCACATCGAAACTGTAGATGCGGCTTTCATTGCCGGGATCGTAAGTAACCTCGACCGTCGACCCCAGGACCAGAGGGGTGGCCTGCGCCAGATCGCGCAGGACGAAAGCGAAATCGCCGGTGGCTCGGTTGTTGCCATTGATGGTCAGCCGGTAGTCGCCGGGCGGGGCCAGCATCACGGCGGCATCGCTGCGGCCGATCGAGTCGGCGGAGTTGAGCGTCGTGCTGCCCAGCGTGCCCGAAGGCCCGACAAGCGCCCAGGTCAACGAATTGTCATTGGTCAGGCTGTCGAAATAGAGCGCGCCGGGCTCCGTCAGCGTGAAGGTATAGAGCTTGCGGTCTCCGGTATCATCGATGCTGCCGGTCACCGCCACGTCTAGCGCCATGGGCGCCACCTCGGTCTCCGAGGCGACGATGCGGAATCTGTAATCGCTGGGCCCGGTTGCCGTGATCCGGCCTTCGACCGACAGCAGATAGCGCCCGGCCTGCGACAGTGGCCGGATCTCGTGATCGCTGCCTGCAACGGTCGGCCCCTGCACCAGCCGGCCATCGGGGCCGATCAAGCGCCAGAACGGGGACACGCCCGGCAGGTTGTCGGTTTCCAGATAGAAATGGCCGTCGTCGCCGCCCGGCCAGTCAAAGGCATAGAGATGCGTCTCGCGCCCCGTGGGCAGGCTCGCCTCGACCGTCTCGCCGATGGCGACCTCGGTCGCGTCAGGCGCGGCGTGCAGGGTGAGGGCATAGCTGCCGGTGCTTTCGTTGTTGAAATAGACGCTGAGCAGATACTCGCCCGCTGCCAGGCTGTAGGAGGCAACGCCGCTTGCAGCGTTCGAACTGGTCGCGGTGAAGGAGGTCGGCCCCACAGTCGTGGACGCGCTGGTGATCGACCAGCGCAACTGGTTGTTGTTGGTCAGCGTGTCCACATAGACCCGCGTGCGTTCGTCCAGCGTCAGGCGGTAGCGGTCGACCGCGCCGGGCTGCGCAAGGCTGCCCTCGATCAACTCGCTAAAGGTGACTGCAGGCAGGTCCACCGCCGGGGTCGCATTGATCGCGACATTGTCGATCGATAGCCCCATGGTCTGGGCGGCGAGGTTTTCGGCCTGAATGGCGGCACGGCCTTCGCGCAGGTCATGACCGGCGAGGAAATGATCCTCCACCACGGTATGGGTCACCGCGCCCTGCGTCAGCGTCACGCTAAGGTTGGTGCCACCCGCAACGCGGGTCAGAACCATGCCCAGCCGCCACACCCCGGTTTCCAGATCGGCCCGGTCCAGCCCGAAATCGGCGAGCGGCACCTCCAGCCGCTTGCTGCCCAGATGGATGGACACATGCGGCACCGTGCCGTCGCCGCCGCCCGACTGCACCAGATCAAGGGCGATGCCGACGGCGCCGGACAGGTTCGGCTCGATCCCCGCGAACGGCACCGGCCCGCCTCGGCCATATTGCTCCGACGGCAGCCAGAGCAGCGCGAGACCGTGGCCGGTATCACCGCTCGCCGGGGCCTCGATATCGAAATCGAAACCGATCTCGACCTGCGCCAGATCGCCCGGCTGAGTCGATGAAAAGGCGATGGAATTTCGCTGCCCGCCCGACAGCAGGTCCAAGAGCGACAGCGCATTGCCGCCCGTGCCATCGGGCACCACCACCGGCATCAGCCCGGCGTGATTGCTCAGAACATGGGCGATCCCGGGGCCGCCGTCGAAGGCCTCGGAACTCTGGCCCGTGGCATCGCCGAAGGCCGGCGCGTCGAGGCGGAAGGAATAGGGCGTGTCCGTCGGCTGCTGGCGCACATTTCCTTCGACCAGCAGGAAATACTCGCCCGTCTCGGGCGCGACGAAATTCTCCGTCACGAAACGCCGGCCCGAGATGATCTGCGCGCCGTCGGCATTGATCAGCCGCCAGCTTGTCCAGGTGTCGGGGGTCTGGAGAACGTTCAGGGTGAGCGGCTGGTATTTCTCCAGCTCGACGCGGAAGACCTTGGTGCCAAGCGACATGTCCGGCAGGTTGCCGGTGCGGGTGTCGTTGACCACCATCGGCAGCGCCGAGGCTTCGAGATTGCGCAGGGTGAAATCGAAACTGCCGGTGGAATCGTTCGTCGCGCGCACCGTCAGCACATGCTGCCCCGGCCCGAGCCGCAGCGACGGATTGGCGGGGAACCGGTCGGCATCGGTCGCATGGAATCCCCGGTTCACGACGACGATCCCGTCGGGCCCGCGCAGCGTCCAGATCACGTCGGAGCGGTCGTCATAGACATCCATCACGAACAGGCCCGGCGCATCCAGATCGAAGGTGAAGTCACGGCGCTGGCCGGGGTGCTCTATCTCGGCACTCATCCGCGTGTCGGGCAGCAATTCCAGCGGCGCCGGGCGGTCGGCCCAGTTGTGCACCGCCAGCCGGTAGCTCGATTGCCCGCCGCTGTCGACACGCCCCTCGATCAGCAGGACATAGGTGCCCTCACTGCCCAGCATTATGTCGGCTATATCGCCGGGACTCGTGCGGTTGATGACCTGCGCGCCGTAAGGATCGATCAGGCGCCATGCGATGTTGGAGGTGTTTCCGATGTTGTCGATGAAAAGCCGGTCACCGGCCTGCGCCTCGAAGCGCAGCATGCGGGTGACGTTGCCGGGTTCCAGATCGCCCGAGACCTCCTCGCCGTATTCGATCTGCTGGGCGGTGGCGAGGTCGCGCAGGGCGAGGTTGAAATAGCCGGTGGCATCGTCGATGCCCGTTACCAGAAGCGAATACTCTCCCGGCGGCAGGACAAGAACGGGGCTGTTGACAGAGGAAAACCCGACCGCATCGGTCGCCGCGAGGGTGCGCTGAGCCACGAAACCCTGCGGCCCGGAGAGCCGCCAGCGCAGATCGGACCGGTTCGACAGGCTGTCGATATAGAGCTGCGTTTCTGTCTCGATCGCGAAGGTGTAGCGTAGTTCCTGCCCGACGCGCGCGATCTCGCCGGTGATACCCTCGGGCAGAAGATGCTGGACCGCGCCCGACCGGCCTGAGGCGCCCTGCCCGACCGCTACAAAGCCGGTCTCGACATCGCCCGCCACCGCATCGAGCGGCAGCCACAGCATAAGGTTCTCGTCATCGGGGTCGGGCGCAGCGGTCATTCCTGCGGCGATCTGGGCGGCATCGCGCGCCATGTCCCAGATCCGCACCTCGGCAATCGCCCCGTCGAAGATCGGGCGCTGGGCGGTGTTCTCGGTATGATCACCGATCAGCAGCGGCGTTCCCGCCGCCAGACCCGCAGTGACCGATATGTTGCCGCTGGCGACCTCGACGCCATTGATGAATATCTTCTGGGTGCCGGTGGTCCGATCCACCGTGGCCGCCACATGGGTCCATTCCCCCAGTGCGACACCGCCGCTGTTCTGCAGGTTCTCCTGAACGCCATTCGCGCGGCCGGCGCTGGTGAAGACACCGCCATTGCTGCGCAGATAAAGCGTGTAGCCGCGCTGGTTCGCGGCCTCCCCTCCCATGTAGAGGACCGGCATGTAGGGGCCGTCGAAATGCTCGGGCCTGACCCATGCCTCCAGCGTGAAACTGCCGGTCAGGTCCAGTTCGGGGGCGTGGTCCACCAGCACCCGTTCGGCGCCGCGCAGGGCAAGGCCCTGACCGCCTTCGGCCGGCCCGTCCACCAGAACCGGCCCGGGCGAGGGGTTGGCAGCGCCAAGGTCCAGCGCGACGGGAAGGCTTTCGATCCGGAAGATAGCGACACTATAGGGCACCATCGCCTGCGCAGGGAGCGAGCGGTCGGTCTCCAGTATCAGGACATGCCGGCCGCTGACCTCGGGGCGCAGGTCGGCCAGATCGGTGGCGTTCACCGGGCCAAAGCTCTGGCGGCCGAACGGGTCGATCAGGCGCCAGCTTGCCGAACTGGCGGACACACCCAGAGCCTCCAGATCGACATACAGCCGGTCGCCCGCTTCGGCGTCGAAGGCAAAGGCCTTGGCGCTGCGTTGCATGTCGAAGCTGCCCGACACCGCCGCGCTGTCCAGTTCCACAACCTCGGCCGCGCCCAGATCAAGCAGACGCAGCCCATAGGCCCCCTTGGCCGCGACGCTGCCCGACACCCGCAGCGTGTAGTCGCCCGGCGGCAGGATATAGGCATAATTCCCCGCGCGATTGCGTTCGCCGGTGGCGTTCAGAGCGTGGGTGATGTTCACGCCCTCGGGGCCGCGCAGATTGGCCGTGATGTCGCCGCGGTTGGTCAGCGTGTCCCAGAAGACCCGGCGCTCTTCGGTCAGGGTGAAGCTGTAGAGATCGACCTGCCCGGCGACCTCCAGGCGCCCGGTGAACAGGCCCTGCAACCCGCCCGCGAAATCCACCACCTGCGCGGTCACGCCGGCTGTGCCGCTGTCGGCAAGGGTTTCGGGCGCGGCGCCCTCGTCCATCGCCAGCCGGATCAGCGCATCCTCTGCCCCGGCCGCCGCCGCTGCAGCCGCCCCGGGGCCGGCGTCGAACAGCGCCGCGGCCTCGGCCGCGTCCAGCGCACGATCCCACAGCGCCAGATCGGCCATCGCGCCCTCGAAGGCGTCTGGATGGCCGCTTTCCCGCGTCTTGCCCAGCAGGAGCGGCCGTGCCGCCGATTGCCCGGTGGCCCCGGCCGGCAAAGCGGTGATCACCGGTGCCGCGCCGTTCAGCGACAGGCGTATCTCGCCAGATTCCCGGTCCAACACCGCGACGATATGGTTCCAGTCGCCATAGGCGAGGCTGCCGCTGGGGGTAGAGGCCGACACGTTCGCCCCGCCGTCGCTGCCGACAGACAGATGGGCATAACCCGCCGAATTGAGCCAGAGCGTGTATTCACGCGCCGCCGAGGTGCTGTCGCCCTTGTAAAAGACCGGGGTCCAAACCGTGGCCGGGTTATCGGGATTGATCCACAGCGACAGGGTAAGATTGCCGGTCTGGTTCGTCGCCGGATCATCGATCGACACATGGCTGTAGCCGTTGAAGCCCAGCGCCGGCGCACCCCGCGGGCCCGCGGTCGGGGTCAGGCCGCTGCCGGCGCCGATGGCGTCCAGATCGGCGGGGATTTCGCGGGTCGTGGCCTCTTGCAGCACGAAGCCATAGCTGATCGCGCCGGTCGCTGGCTCGCCTACGCGGCCCTCCACCAGCACCGTGTAGGTGCCGGTGCGCGCAAGGGAATGCGGCGCACGCGCTTGCAGTCGGGTCGCACCGATCTCGACATTCCCGGAGGGATCGATCAGCCGCCAGTAAACGCCCTGCGTCGAATTCACTTCGCGCAGAAAATCGATGAGGAAGGTGTCGCCCGCCTCGGCATCGAAGCGGTAGATATCGGTGGTGCGCCGCGGCTCCAGTTCGCCCTCGATCCGGTCGCCGAGCGCGACCTGCGTGCCCGAGGCCAGATCGCGCAGCACAAAGTCATAGGGCCCGGTGCCCGCACCATCGCGCCACAGGGTGACGGTGTAGGTGCCGGGCGCCGCCGCCAGCACCGGATTCGCCGTCGTGTCCAAGCTGTCGGCCCGGTCCATCCGGTAGGTGCGGTTCAGCCCGTTCGGCCCCTCGATCCGCGCCCGCATCTCGGAGGCATTGGTCAGGCTGTCGAGATAGAGAAACGTGGGTTCGTCCAGATCGAAGGTCAGCACATGGATCTGGCCGGGCCGGGCAATCTCGCCCGTGATCCGCGTGTCCAGATCCAGCACCGCCGGCGCGGGGTGCTGCGGGTCCTGCAGGGTAAAGCCGAACTCCACCACGCTGTCGGGCGCGTTGAAGATACGGCCCTCGATCAGCAGCAGGTAGGTGCCGTCGAAGGGCAATTCGCGCGGGTTGAGCGCGGCCAGCTGCACCGGCCCCGCAAGCTGGCGGCCGAAGGGATCGATCCAGCGCAGGCTGGCGTTGTGGCTGCCCCCGGTATTGACCACATCGGCCACGCTGACGATTTGCCCGGCGGTGCCCTCGAACCGGAAGACCTGCGTCGCGCGCCCCGGGTCGAGCGTTCCGGCCACCGGCGTATCGGCGGTGATCAGCGGCGCATCGGCGGCGTCGAGCAGGCGGAAGCCATATTCGGGGCGGGTGTTCTGCACCCCGGCGGCGATGACGCGATACTCTCCCGGCGCCAGCACGAAGACCGGCGCGGCCGAGCCGTCCAGCCCGTCGGTGCTCAGCGGGGTGAAGGTGTGCAGGGCAACGTTGCCGGGGCCGCGCAACAGCAGCCGGGCGTTGTTGTCGTTGCCCAGCATGTCGAACACGACCACGGTGGTTTCGGCGACGGTGAACGCATGGCTCACCGAACCGCGCGCGCTGGGCACCTGCCCCGCCATCGTTTCACCAAGTATCAGCGGTTCGCTGACTGTTTCGACCTCCTGCAAATTGAATTCGATCTGCGCCACCCCTGCCACCCCGGCATAGATGCGGCCCTCGATCAGCAGGGTCCAAGTGCCGCCATGGGACACGTCGAAGGCGCTGGCGTTCAGGATGCCCGCGCCGCGCCGCACCTCGCGGCCGAAGGGGTCGATCAGGCGATAGCTGGGCTGCCACGAATGACCGGTCAGCAGCGTCGTATCCATCACCAGACGCGCGCCCGCCTCGGCCTCGAAAGTAAAGACCACGGTGCCGGTGCGCGGATCGAGCGACGTGGCGACCTCATCGCCGATGGCGATGGCGTCGCCGGCGTCAAGGTCCAGAAGCCGGAAGGAAAAATCGCCGGTCTGGTTGCTCGACTTCGCGATGCTGAACCGGTAGGTGCCGGCCGGCAGGTCGAGCGTGATATCGTCGTTCCGGTCCGAACTGTCGGTCTGCAGGAAGCCACGGTTCGTCACCTCGGCGCCGCGCGGGCCGGTCAGCGACCATCTGGTCGCGCTGATCCCTGAAAGGGCATCGAAATAGAGCCGGGCATCGCTGTCGAGCGTGATCAGGTAATCGACCGATTCGCCGGCTGTGGTCACCTCGCCGTCGATCCTGTCGCCGATGGTGATGGGCGTGCCTGCCAGCACCGGCGGGGCGATAAAGCCGCGCCGCTCCAGCCGGAATTCCTGCGTCACGGCGGCGCTGGGTGCGCCGGTGGTCCCTTCGACAAGGATCGTGTAGCGCCCGGTCGCCGGCAAGGTCCGCGCGCCCAGATCGTTGAGCCGCCCGGCGCTGCCGATCAGCCGGCCATAGGGATCAATCAACCGGCCATAGGGGTTGCCCGACACGTTCGGCAGCGCGATCCGGTCACCGGCAGCGGCATCGAAGGCGAAGATATGCGTTCCCGTCGAGGGGTCGAGCGTGGCCGAAACCGTCAGCGGCTCCCCCTCGGGCGGAAGGGTCAGCAGCGTCGCCTCGGCCAGATCGAACAGGCGAAAGGCATAATCCCCGGTCGCGGCCAGCACCCCGTCCACCAGCAGCGTATAGGTGCCCGGCGGCAGATCGAAGACCAGCGGCTCCGCCGTCGGCGCACCGTTGGCGTCCGATACGCTGAAGGCCCGCGGCGCGATCTCGGTGCCGCGCGGCCCGACGATGGACCAGACGATGTCGTTGCGGTTGGATGTCAGGCTGTCGAAATAGAGCCGCGTCTCGGCATCCAGCGTGAACTCGTGGGCCACCGCCGCGCCGGGTGCCGGGATCGTGCCCTCAACCACCGCGTCCACCGCGAGCCCGATGGTGGATTGTGTCTTGGGCAGGAGGCGCAGATCATAGGTCGTGGAACTGGACAGGTTGGTATTGCCCTTGACGATCAGCGTATAGCTGCCGTCCTGCTGCAGGACCAGCGGATCGGTCGAGGCCAGCGTGCCGGGCCCGTCGATCACCTGCCCCGATGGCCCGATCAGACGATAGCGCACATTGCCGGTGCTTTGCGCATCGAAAAGGAGCCGGTCGCCCGCCTGTCCCTGAAAGGCGAAAAGGCGCGCTTCGGTGCCGGGCAGGTCGGTGAAGACCGGTGACAGGCCCGCATCGGCGGCATCCGCAGGTGTCGCGGACGGCGCGCCGGCGAAGCCGAGCGCCAGTGCCAGCCCGTCCTCGGGCTCCGTGATGCGTTCCTGCGCGCGCTCGGCAATGGTGGCGGCTTCCTGCGCCCCGGTCCAGAAACGCACCTCGTCCATCGCCCCGCGATAGCGGAAAGAGCCGCTGATCGCGGCGCCGAAAACCAGCGGCATGTGGGAATGGTTGATCGGCCCTGCGAAGTCCTGCTCGTCGGCAAGGTCGCCATTGATATAGAGTCGCAGCGTCGCGCCATCATAGCTGGCCGCCACATGGGCCCATTGACCCAGCGCCAGCCCCTCTTCCGACCGGACGGAGGAGTTCGCGTTGTTGTAATGGTTGAGGAAGAAATTGACCCGCCCCTGCGTGTCGAACCACATGCCGAAGCCGTCATTCCAGCTCGTGCTCGACGTCTTTCCGAGGATCATGTTGAAATTGCTGATGGCGTCGGGGCGCAGCCATGTCTCTATCGTGAAGCTGTCGGACCGCAGAAACGCATCATCGGCCACCCGCAGCAACGGGCCGTCGTTGGTGAACACCGCCATTCCGTCGCCCGCCGGCGCCCCGGGGGCGGTCGAGGGCTGCACAACCGCGGTGATCGCCGCGTCCCGGTCGGTCAGGTTGCCCGTCGCCCGTTCGCCATATTCCAGAACCTGCGCACTGTCGGTGTCCAGCAACTGGAAGGCGAAACTGCCGGTCGCGTCACCCTGACCGTAGATTGAGAGCGTATAGTCACCCGCGATCAGGTCGAACACCGGATCGATGCTGTTCCAGTCGCCAAGCTGAAGGCTGCGGTTCGACGCTTCCTCCCCGCGCGGCCCGGTCAAATCCCAGCGCAGGTTCGATTGCAGCAGCGAATCGAAGACCAGCCGCGCGTCTTCGTCCAGCGTGAAGGTATGGGATTGCCGCTGGCCGGGCTGCGACACAGCACCGGTGATCGTCGTGTCGAGCGTGATCTCGCGTGTCTGATCGATCACCTGATGGACCGTGAAGCCATAGGAAAGATCGGAACTGTTGTTGATGAAGCCTTCCAGAAGCAGCGTGTAGACGCCGCTCTGCGCCACGGTCAGCCGGGCGGGATCATTCGTGGGCACGAACGAGGTGGGCCCGAACAGGCTGTTGCCCGACGGGTCGATCAGTTGCCAGTAGGCGGTGCCGGCAGATCGCGCCTCGGCATCGAAGAACAGCGATTGACCGGCCTCGGCCTCGAAGCGGAAAACCGCGCTTTCGCGCCCCTCGGTGCCGAGGGTGCCCTGAAACCGCGTGCCGGGGTCCAGCGCAGCGCCGTTCTCGATGTTCAGAAGGCGGATCTGGTATTCCGACTGCGTGTCGCCGACGCCCGTCACCTCGACCGTATAGACCCCGGCACCCAGCGACAGGATGCCGCCGCCCTGCGCGCCATCCGCCGCGGTAAACGAGGTCGGCGCCACCACCTGCCCGCCGGGCCCTTCCATCGACCAGCGCAGCGCGTTGTTCGCGGTCAGCGAGTCGAACAGGAGCGAGCGTTCCTCGGCCAGTTCGAAGATATAGCGATCCGTACGACCGGGGTAATCGATATGCCCGGTGATCGGGATGAGGTCCGCCGACAGAAGCAGCCGCGGCTCGAACGTCTCGACCTGAAGCCCGCGCGACAGCCCGCCGCTCAGGGCGGTGCTACCGCGCAACCGGGCCGGCGGAGCGTGAACGGAGGAAACGATATCGCGCAGCGTGCCGCCCCCGGCTGCGCCAACCGGCTGTGCGCTTCGACCCCAGAATTGCCTTCCGAATACTCGCATCGCACATCCCCCAGATGTACGCAGCAAGGCATTTACAAGAATTGGAGGAACGCTAGCGCACCAAATCGGGACTTGCCAAGAAAAGAGATTGAACTACGCGGTACAGCTTTTCTGCTAGGATGAGGCCGCGCGGGCGTCTGCCCGACAGGCTAGAGGTTGGCAAATGATGCACGGTTTACTGCGCGTCCCGGTCGCGGCCCTGTTGATCTCGGGCGGGGCGGCAGACCTGTCTGCCGGCCCGCTTGCACCGATCAACTGCTTGATAGAGCCGCAGGAAACCGTGCGGCTGTCGACCCCGGTCGCGGGGATCGTCGCGGCCGTTCACGTGGACCGCGGCGACAGTGTCGAAGCCGGCGACGTGGTGGCCGAACTGGATGCGACGCTTGAAACCATCGCCCTGTCTATTGCCGAGGCACGCGCCGGCAACATGGCGCGGATCGAAGGCGCAGAAGCAAGGATGGCCTTTCTGCAGGCTCAGGTTACACGAAACCGCCAACTTGCGGCGCGAAATGCGATCTCGGCGGCGGTGGTGACCGAATCGGAGATGGAGCTTGAAATCGCCCGGCAGGATCTGATCGATGCGCGCCTGTCGCGCGATCTGGCGGAAATCGAGGTTGTTCAGGCCCGTGCCGTGCTGGAACAGAAAACCCTGCGAGCGCCCATCGACGGCGTGATCGTGGAGCGGTTGCTGTCGCGCGGCGAATACCGTGACACTCAGGCCCATATCGCCACCATCGCCCGGCTTGATCTTTTGCGGGTGGAGGCGTTCGCGCCGCTGGATTACTTCGACGCGCTGGCGGTGGGCGACGCCGTGACGATCCGGCCCGAAGCACCGATCGGTGGCGCATGGCCCGCGACGATCACGATCATGGACCGCGTGTTCGATGCCGCCACTGCCACCTTCGGGCTACGCATGGTGCTGGAGAACCCCGACCTTGCGCTGCCCGCCGGCGTGCGCTGCGAGGTGCATTTCGACGGCGCCGCCGGGGCGGCGACCGCCGAGGCCCCGCGCTGACATTCCGGGAGGCACCGCTGCGGCGGACCGGTCGCCGTGCAGCGCGCGGCGCGGTCAGATCAGGGCAGCCTTGCGCCAGAAGCGCAGGCTCAGGAACAGCCCGGCGAGCGTCAGGCCCAGCACCAGCCCGGCCCAGATACCCTCGCCCCCGAAACCGAGCTGGATACCCAGAAGCCAGCTTGCGGGAATGCCGATGCCCCAGTAGCTCAGCGCGGCAATGATCATGGGCACGCGGGTGTCCTGAATGCCGCGCAGCAGGCCCACCGCCATGACCTGCGCCGCATCGGCCAATTGAAACAGCGCGGCCACCGCCAGCAGGCCGACGCCGATCAGGATGACCGCCGTGCGCTCGGGATCGCCGGGGGCAAGGAACAGACCCATCATCTGCGCGGGCGCCAGCAGATAAAGCGCCATGGTCGCCAGGGCCACCGCCAGAGACAGAAAAACAGCCACTTTCGCCCCGCGCCGCAGCCCCGGCCCGTCACCCGCGCCCAACGCCCGGCCAGCGCGCACCGTGGCAGCATTCGACAGCCCCAGATGCACCATGAAAATCGCCGACGTAATCTCCAGCGCGATGCCGTGGGCGGCAAGTTCGCGGGTGCCGATCAGACCCATCAGGATCGACGAGGCCATGAACAACCCGGCCTCGGCCAGATTGGTCAGCCCGATGGGCCAGCCCAGTCGGAAAACGCGGCCGAAGGCGGGCCAGTCCGGCCGCCATATCCGCTGAAACATCGCGTATCGCGCCAGCGCGCGGTCGCGCCCGGCATAGACCGCCAGCACCGCCAGCGACAGAAGCTGCACGATGATAGAGCCGATCGCCGCCCCCTCGACACCCAGTTCCGGCATCCCGAGATTGCCGAATATCAGCGCGTAATTCAGCGGCACGTTCAGCACCGCCGCGACCACCGTCGTCCACAGCACGATCTGCGTGCGCTCCAGCGCGGCGAGGTAGCTTTTCAGCACCATGACCAGAAGCGCCGGCACCATCCCCGGCCCCATGATCCGCAGGTAATCCTGCGCGAGCGCGGAAACGCCCGGGTCCTGCCCCAGCGCGCGCAGGATCGGGCCCGAAAACCAGAACAAAGGCAGGATCGCAACCCCGAACAGCGCCGACAGCCAGAGCCCCATCCGAGTGACGCGGCGCACCTCGGTCTCTTCTCCCGACCCGGCGGCATGGGCCACCATCGGCATAACCGCCCAGGCAAAGCCGGACCCCATGATGAAGATGGTGAAGAAGGCCGTCGCCCCGAGAACGAGCGCGGCCAGCGCCTCGATGGAATACCAGCCCATCATCAGCGTGTCGGTGATCTGCAAGGCGATCTGCGCCACATGGCTGCCGATCAGCGGCAGCCCCAGCACGAGGATCGCCCGTCCATGGGCGATGTGCCCGATCTGGGCCGGCCCACCGGCACGCGGCGGGGCGCTCGGAGGCGTGGAGGCGACATGATTGCCGGGCATCGGGCAGCCTTAGAACAGGATCGACAAGAACGGAAGCACGTCGCCGCGCGCGCCGCGACAGGCACGACTTTCGGGCGCAACGGGGCTATGGTGGCGGTTGCCGGAGCAGCGCTTCGATCATGCGAACGCGCGCTGACCGATCCGCGAAAAAACTTGCAGCGCGCAGTCGTGTCGGCGCTGAGCGCTTCGGCCCGGCGCGCCGCCGCTCTAGCGGAAGGCCTGCGCGAACACCCGGGCGAAGGCCTGCGGCAGGTCGGCCACGGTATAGCCACCCATCCGCTGGTTGTTGGCCAGCACGATCAGCGCCGCGCCCATGGCGAAGAGCAGCACGGCAAGCTTTGGAAACCGGCTCTGGCTATAGGCGTTCACGAGTGTCGGAAAACCGAGGAAGGCAAAAGTAACCCCGACAACAAGCAGGATATCGCTGTTCACTGCCGGCCCTCCGCGCGGTGCCCCGTTGCGGCAGATTACTCCGGTTCGGAGTGAAAAATCAATCTTTCCTCGCAAGGCGCCACGCGCAGGATATTCGTCGTTCCGGGCACGTTGAAGGGCACGCCCGCCGTCACCACGATCTGATCCTCGGGCACGGCGAAACCATATTCCACCGCCGCACGCACCGCGCTCAGCACCGCCGCCTTGAAGCGGTCCACCGGATCGGTGCGCACGCAATGGGTGCCCCATGTCAGACAGAGCCGCCGGGCGGTTTCCTGTTTGGAGGTCAGCGCGACGATCGGCACATGCGGCCGCTCGCGCGCGACCAGCGAGGCCGTGGTGCCGCTTTCGGTAAAGCAGCAGATCGCCTTGATATTGGTGGCCTCCGCGATCTCGCGCGCGGCGGCGACGATGCCATCGGCGGTGGTTTCGTGGGCGACCTTGCGCGAAGCGTCGATGACCTCGCGCCACGTGGGGTCGCTTTCGACCTCGATCGCCACGTTGTGCATGGTCTGCACCGCCTCGACCGGGTATTGCCCGGCCGCAGATTCCGCCGACAGCATCACCGCATCGGTGCCCTCATAAATGGCGGCGGCCACGTCCGACACCTCGGCCCGGGTGGGCATCGGGCTTTCGATCATCGATTCCAGCATCTGCGTGGCCACGATCACCGGCTTGCCGGCGGCCCGGCATTTGCGCACCAGACGCTTCTGGATCGGCGGCACGTTCTGAACCGGCAGTTCAACCCCCAGATCGCCGCGCGCGACCATGATGCCGTCAGCCTTTTCGAGAATCCCGTCAAAGGTCTTCACCGCGGCGGGCTTTTCGATCTTGGCCATCAGCGCCGCTCGCCCGCGCACGAGGGCGCGCGCCTCGGCAAGGTCTTCGGGGCGCTGCACGAAGGACAGCGCCAGCCAGTCGATGCCCAGGTCACAGACGAATTCCAGATCTGCCCGGTCCTTTTCCGACAAGGCCGCCAGAGGCAGCACCACATCGGGCACATTCACCCCTTTGCGGTTCGAGATCACGCCCCCCACGACGACCCGGCAATTGGCGAAGTCCGGGCCGCACTCCTCCACCCGCAGGCGGATCTTGCCATCGTTGACCAGAAGCGAGGCGCCGGCTTCGAGCGCGCGAAAGATCTCGGGATGCGGCAGGGGCGCCCGGGTGGAGGTGCCGGGCGTTTCATCCAGATCCAGCCGGAAGGCCGCGCCTTCTTCCAGCATCTCCTCGCCATTGACAAAGGCGCCCACGCGCAGCTTCGGCCCCTGCAGATCGATCAGGATCGCGATGGGTCGCCCGGTCTCCTGCTCGATCCGGCGGATGATCGCATGGCGCCCGGCGATATCGTCATGGCTGCCGTGGCTCATGTTCAGCCGAAAAACATCGGCGCCGGCCTCGAAAAGCGCGCGGATGGTGTCGTGGTCGCTGGAGGCCGGGCCGAGGGTGGCCACGATCTTGAGGTTGCGCATACGTCGCATGGAACATCTTCCTGTTGGTGCGGGCGGTTGTCGCCCCTTCCGCAAGGGTATGCATCAATTCGCCGGGCCGGGCAACGGGGCAGGCAGGAGAAATGTTAGCGGAAACATCCGCCGCGATACCCCCTTCCGCCCGAACAGCGCCGCTCCGGCAGCGCTTGACGCGGGCCGGCGCGGCGCACATCTCTGCCCCAGCAAGGGAGTGAATGATGGACGACCAGACCAGACTGGAGCTTGAGGCGGCCGCCTTCCGCCGCCTCGTCAGCCACCTGCAGGGCCGCACCGACGTGCAGAATATCGACATGATGAACCTTGCGGGCTTTTGCCGGAACTGCCTGAGCCGGTGGTATGCCGAAGCCGCCGAGGAGCGCGGGATCGCGATGGGCAAGGAAGCTGCGCGCGAGATCGTCTATGGCATGCCCTATGCCGACTGGAAGGCCAAGCACCAGACCGAGGCCAGCGACGCCCAGAAGGCCGCCTTCGACACGGCCTTTCGCGAAAACGTGGGCAAGGGCTAGCCCCGGGGCCGGGCTGCGTATCCGCCGGCGGGTTGACCGCGCGCGCCCCTAGACTGCCGTCTTGAGGCTTTCGTCCAGGTAGATCTCGCGCAACCGCCGCGCAACCGGGCCCGGCGTGCCATCGCCCAGCGCCACGCCGTCGATTTCGATCACCGGCGTCACGAAGGTTGTGGCCGAGGTGACGAAGGCCTCGTCGGCCGCGCGCGCCTCGTCGGGGGTGAAAGCGCGTTCTTCCAGCTCCATCTGAGCCTCTCGGGCAAAGCGCAGGACCGCGGCGCGGGTGATCCCGGCGAGAATCTCGTTGCCCAGATGCCGGGTGATGATCCGCCCGCCCTTCACGATATAGGCGTTGTTGGAGGTGCCTTCGGTGACATGCCCGTCCTCCACCATCCACGCATCGTCGGCGCCGGCCTTCTTGGCCGCCATCTTGCCCATCGAGGGATACAGCAGTTGCACGGTCTTGATGTCGCGCCGCGCCCAGCGCTGGTCGGGGATGGTGATGACGCGCAGGCCCTTTTTCGCGGCGGGGCTGTCGGCCAGTTGCTTGGTCTGGGTAAACAGCACCATCGACGGCGCAGCATCCTCGGGATAGGCGAAATCGCGGTCCGCCACCCCGCGGCTGACCTGCAGATAGACCAGCCCGTCCACCACGCCGTTGCGCGCCAGCAATTCACGGTGAATGGCCAGCAGCGCATCGCGGTCTGTGGGGTTGTCCATCTCCAGTTCCGAAAGCGACCGGCACAGGCGGGTGAAATGGCCATCGAAATCGATCAGCTTGCCGCCGATGACCGATGTCACCTCGTAGACCGCATCGGCCATCAGAAAGCCGCGGTCGAAAACCGAGACCTTCGCCTCTTCCTCGGGCAGGTAATCGCCGTTCACATAGACAATGCGGGACATCGGGCACTCCATCTGTGGTCCGCGCTTCATCGGCGCTGCGGCCCCGCGCGTCAAGAGCCGCGCGTCACCACGACGCTATCCCCAGAGCGCGGCGTCGGGCGGATGCACGCCTTGCGCATCGTAATGCAGGGGCGCGGCGCGATCCTCGGCCAGCAGGAGCGGGCCGTCGAGGTCCACCACCGCCGCCCCCTGCGCCGCCAGCATCGCGGGCGCCATGGCAAGCGAGGTGCCGACCATGCAGCCCACCATGATCTCGAAACCAGCCTCGCGCGCGGCGTCGCGCAGGGCGAGCGCCTCGGTCAGCCCGCCGGTCTTGTCGAGCTTGATGTTCACCATATCATACTTGCCGCGCAGGGCTGGCAGGCTGGCGCGGTCATGGCAGGATTCGTCGGCGCAGACGGGCAGCGGGCGGGCGATCTCGGCCAGCATCCCGTCGGCGCCGGCCGGCAGCGGCTGTTCCACCATCGCGACGCCCAGCCGCAGCAGATGCGGCGCCAGATCGGCATAGATCTCGGCGCTCCAGCCCTCGTTGGCATCCACGATCAGCCGCGCATCGGGGGCGCCCGCGCGCACGGCCTCCAGCCGCGGCATGTCTTCGGGGGTGCCCAGCTTGATCTTCAGAAGCGGGCGGTGCGCATGGCGGGCGGCGGCCGCGCGCATCCGCTCCGGTGTGTCGAGCGAAAGGGTGAAGGCCGTGATCTGCGGCACCGGCGGTGGCAGGCCGGCCAGTTGCCAGACGCGGATGCCCGCGCGCTTGGCCTCCATATCCCAAAGCGCGCAATCCACGGCGTTGCGCGCCGCCCCCGCGGGCAGCAAGCCCTGAAGCCGTTCGCGCGTCACATCCCCCGGCAGCCCCGCCACGAGGGCCGCGACCGAATCGAGCGTCTCGTCATATCGGGCGTAGGGCACGCATTCGCCGCAGCCCCGCGCGCTGCCGTCCGTCACGGTGACGGTCAGCACCTCGGCCTCGGTGCGTGACCCGCGGGCGATGGTGAAGGTTTCGGCCAGCCGGAACCGCTCGGTTGTCACATCGATCTGCATCACCCATCCATCAGCGCTTTTTCGTCAGAGCTTTGCCAGCGCCTCGGCCAGCCTCTCGGCACCATGGCGGAACGGGTCCACCGTGGGTAGGCCCAGTCGCGCCTCCACCTCGGCACAATAGCCCAGCGCCTGGTCCTCGGGCAGGTTCTGGGTGTTGATGGACACCCCCGCCACCACGCAATCGGGGTTCACCATGCGCGCGAGGTCAAGCGACAGGTCGCGCACCGCCTCCAGCGTCGGCAGGGCGCGCCCGGGCAGGCCGCGCATATGGGTGCGCGTGGGCTCGTGGCTCAGGATCAGCGCATCGGGCTGCCCGCCGTGGATCAGCGCCATCGTCACCCCGGAATAGGACGGATGAAAGAGCGAGCCCTGCCCCTCGATCAGATCCCAGTGGTCGGGGTCATTGTCGGGCGTCAGCCATTCGATGCTGCCGGCCATGAAATCTGCAACCACCGCATCCAGCGGCACGCCGCCCCCGGTGATCAGAATACCCGTCTGACCCGTGGCGCGGAAGGTGGCGCTCATGCCGCGTGCCTCCATCGACCGCTCCATGCAGAGCGCGGTATACATCTTGCCGACCGAGCAATCGGTGCCGACGGAAAGGCACCGCTTGCCCCGCCGGCGTTCTCCATTGGCGATGGGATAGGTGACCGAGGGCACCCGCACATCGTGCAGCCGCCGCCCGTTGGCCTGCGCGGCGGCGACCAGATCGGGCTCGTCACAAAGCAGGTTGTGCAGGCCCGAGGCGATGTCGAACCCGCCCTCCAGCGCGGCCAATAGCTCGCGCTTCCATGCGGCCGAGATGACCCCGCCGCGGTTCGCAACGCCGATCACAAGGGTCTTGGCACCGGCCTGCCGCGCTTCGGCAAGGGTCATGTCGGGCACATGCATATCGGCCTTGCAGCCCTCCATCCGCAACTGGCCGAGCGCGTAGTCGGGGCGCCAGTCGCGGATGCCCCGGGCGACCTTGGCCGCCAGCGGATCGGGCGCATCGCCCAGAAAAAGAAGGTAAGGGGTCTCTATCATCGTATCGCCTCTGCACCGCATTGCCGTGTGGCGTTGCCTCGTTCGCTGTGTCCTATCATGCCGAAGTCGCCGCCGAAGGTGCTGGCGAAAATCGTCGGCCTAGGTCTGTTTTTCAGAAGAAACGTCTTTCCCGCACCGCTTTTGCGAAGATTTCTTCGATCTCTGGCGCGAATCACCGAAGGCCATTGCTGTACCCGCCGCGCTGCGGCGTCACGATTCTCGCACCTGCAGCTGCCGCCGGCGTCCCGCCCTTGCGCCACGCCGTGTAATAACCTAGCAGTCGCGGCGAATGTCTGCGAAACATCCTTACCGAAAGGCTGCGCCATGAGCTTTCGCCACCAACCCGCGCCACCGGCCCGGCCGAACCGCTGCCACCTCTTCGGGCCCGGTTCTCGCCCCGCGATCTTCGAGAAGATGGCCGCCAGCGCCGCCGACATCGTCAATCTCGATCTGGAGGATTCCGTCGCCCCATCCGACAAGGAAAGTGCCCGCGCCACCGTCGTCAAGGCCATCGGCGCCGTGGACTGGGGCCGCAAGACGCTTTCGGTGCGCATCAACGGCCTCGACTCTCCGTGGTGGTACCGCGACGTGGTCGACCTGATCGAACAGGGCGGGCCGCGGCTTGACAGTATCATGGTGCCCAAGGTCGGCTGCGCCGCCGATCTCTATGCCGTCGACGCGCTGATCACGGCGGCGGAGCGCGCGGTGGGCCGCGACCGCCCGCTCGCCCTCGACATCATCATCGAATCCGCCGCCGGCATCACCAATGTGGCCGAGATCGCCGCCGCCACCCCGCGCCTTGTCAGCATGAGCCTCGGCGCCGCGGATTTCGCGGCCAGCATGGGAATGCAGACCACCGGCATCGGTGGCACGCAGGAGAATTATTACATGTTGCAGGACGGCAGCCGCCACTGGTCCGACCCGTGGCACTGGGCGCAGGCCGCCATCGTCGCCGCCTGCCGGACCCATGGCGTGCTGCCGGTGGACGGACCTTTCGGCGATTTTTCCGACGACGAGGGCTTCCGCGCGCAGGCCCGGCGTTCGGCCACGCTGGGCATGGTCGGCAAATGGGCGATCCATCCGAAACAGGTGGCGCTGGCAAACGAGGTCTTCACACCCACCGAGGAAGCCGTGGCCGAGGCCCGCGAAATCCTTGAAGCGATGGAAGCCGCCAAGGCCCGCGGCGAAGGCGCGACCGTCTACAAGGGCCGTCTGGTGGACATCGCCTCGATCAAACAGGCCGAAGTGATCGTGCGGCAGGCCGAGATGATCGGGGACCAGGGCACCGCCAGCGCCGGTTGACAGCGTCGCGGCATGCGCACACTCTGCCCGTATTCCACCAGACAGGGCCTGCACATGCCGCCACCAACCAGCGCCAGCGATCCCGCCGCGCCGATCTTTCCCGATCTGCGCGACCGCTCCGTCTTCATCACCGGCGGCGGGTCCGGCATCGGCGCTGCGCTGACCGAGGGTTTCCTGAGGCAAGGCGCGCGCGTGGCCTTCGTGCAGCGCAGCGATGCCAGCGGTTTCGTCGATGACATGGATGCCGCCACCGGCAACCGCCCGCTTTTCATCCCTTGCGACATCACCGACACCACCGCCCTGCAAGATGCCGTAGCCCAAGCCGCGGCCGCCCACGGCCCCGTGCTTGTTCTGGTCAACAACGCCGCCAATGACGACCGCCACAAGACCGAAGAGGTCACACCCGAGTATTACGAACGGGTCATGGCGATCAACTTCCGCGCCTATTTCTTCGCCGCACAGGCGGTGATCCCGGCCATGCGCGCGGCCGGAGGCGGCAGCATCGTCAATTTCACGTCGGTCAGCTATCTGATGGGGATGGCGGGTTTTCCGCTCTACACCAGCGCGAATTCGGCGATCAACGGGTTCACGCGCAGCCTCGCACGCGAATTCGGGCCCAACCGTATCCGCGTGAACGCGCTGGCGCCGGGCTGGGTGATGACCGACCGGCAGGTCGAGAAATGGGTGACGCCCGAAGGGGTCGAAGCGTTTCTGAAGCGGCAATGCCTCAAGGAAACGCTTGCGCCCGCCGATATCGTCGGCGGCGTGCTGTTTCTCGCCTCCGACGCAAGCCGGATGATGACCGGGCAAGCCTTGGTGATCGACGGCGGCGTGGCAGTGACCGGATGACCCGCGCGGACACCACCGACTGGATCGCCGTGGATTGGGGCACTTCGGCGCTGAGGGCGTCGCGCCTTCGGGGCGTGGAAATCCTGGACGAGGCGCAATCGGATGCCGGCATGGGCGGCCTTGCCCCGTCAGAATTCGAGCCCGCGCTGCTGGCGCTGGTGGAGGGTTGGCTTTCGCCCGATGGCACCGACATTCTGGCCTGCGGAATGGTGGGCGCCCGTCAGGGCTGGGTGGAGGCGCCCTATCGCGCCGTCCCCTGCGCCCCGGTGGATGGCACCGGGCTTGCCGCCGCGCCCGTGCGCGACCCGCGCCTGCGGGTGCGGATCGTTCCGGGGCTGATGCAGGCCCGGCCCGCCGACGTGATGCGCGGCGAAGAAACCCAGATCGCGGGTTATCTGGCGCAGGAGCCCGGTTTCGACGGCGTGCTCTGCCTGCCGGGCACCCACAGCAAATGGGTGCGGATCAGCGCGGGTGAGGTCGTCAGCTTTCAGACCTTCATGACGGGCGAGGTCTTTGCCCTGTTGCAGGGCCGGTCGGTCCTGCGCCACGGCATGGCGGAGGGCGCAGGGCTGGACGACGCGGCCTTTGATGCGGCGTTGTCCGACATGCTGTCCCATCCCGCGCTTCTTGCCGCGCGGCTTTTCGGCATCCGCGCGGAGGGGCTGTTGCAGGAGCTTTCGCCTTCGGCGGCGCGGTCGCGGCTGTCGGGGCTTCTCATCGGGGCCGAACTGGCCGCCGCCAGGCCCTACTGGCTCGGCCAGCAAGTGGTGGTGATCGGCGCCGATACGCTGGCCGCCGCCTATGTCCGGGCGCTGGCGTCGCAGGGCGTTCAGGCCGTCGCCGCACCGGGCGATGCGCTCGTGCTGGCCGGGCTGATGCGCCTGCGCGCCCGGATCAATGGAGGCTTGAAGCCATGAGCAAACCCCTCATCGCGATCTTGCGCGGCATCACCCCGCCCGAGGCACTGCCTGTGGCCGAGGCGCTTCTGGACGCGGGTATAGACCAGATCGAGGTGCCGCTGAACTCGCCCGAACCCCTCGCTAGCATCACGGCGATGGCAAATGCCTTCGGCAACCGCGCGCTGATCGGGGCGGGCACGGTGCTGACCGAGGCGGAGGTGGCACAGGTGGCGGCGGCGGGCGGGCGGCTCATCGTCTCGCCCAATGCCGATACATCGGTGATCGCGGCGACAAAGGCGCGGGGGCTGACCAGCTTTCCGGGTGTCTTCACCGCGACCGAGGCCTTCGCGGCCATCGCCGCCGGGGCCGACGGGCTCAAGCTCTTTCCCGCCCTGCTGGCCGGGCCCGAGGGGCTGCGGGCGCTGTCTGCCGTGCTGCCGGCCAAGGTGCCGGTCTATGCTGTCGGCGGCGCCGGGCCTGAAAATTTCGCCCAATGGCACGCCGCCGGCGCGGCCGGCTTCGGCATCGGCAGCGCGCTCTATACCCCGGGGCTGGAACTCACGGAGGTTGCGGCCCGCGCCCGGGCGATCGTTGCGGCTTATGATCAGGCGGTTGCCCGAGGCAGCAACTGACGGTGCCGGGCGCGCGCCGGAAGCGCACGCAAAACGAAAGCACGAATTGGGGAGGCGATGGATTGGCGTGCCGAAATGAACGCGAAATGCGCGTCCCTGCCCGGGGCGGAATGGTCCGACCCCTGGGGCGGTGGCCATGATTGCTGGAAGGTGGGCGGAAAGGTCTTCGCCCTGCAGGGCATGGAACCCAGCCTGACGGTGAAATGCCGCGACGTGGAGACGGCGGAAATGGTGCGCGCCGCGAGCGGGGCGACCCGCGCGCCCTGTATGCACGCCTCATGGGTCCGGCTGCCCGAAGGCACGGACCGCGACGAGGCGTATCACAGGATCGAGGCCTCCTATGATCTGATCCGCGCCGCCCTGCCCC
>SKUV01000285.1 GCA_007129775.1 Paracoccaceae bacterium
AGCTCGGCATGGAGCGCGGCCAGCGGCAACCTGTGCAGTTCGCGCATCGCGCCCTCCGTTCTTCGCCGTGGGCATGGCCGCGGCACCCGGCACGGCGCTGGCTGCGCCGCACATCCGAATGCCCCCTCTGTCCTTGCGCCTGAGATCGTTATCCCTTCGGCGGGCGCTGCGGCGCCACTCTCCAGAGTCGTCTTGCGGACCGGTCCCTTGCGCCTGAGAGTTTACCGGGGCGGTTGCTCCTTCGGCACCGCGCGCGCTGGCGCGGATTCTCCCGTGTCCTGTCCTTGCGATAGCCCATCGGCCCGGGCGCTTGCAAGGGGCTTGCGGCGCGCTCCGGCTTTGGGCAAGCATGGCGGGCATGGGCGATGCGTTCTTCTTCGGCTATGGCAGCCTCGTGAACCGGACGACCCATGGCTATGACGAGGCGTATCGCGCCCGCGTCACCGGCTGGGGGCGTATCTGGATGCAGACCGACCTGCGCGAGGCCGCCTACCTGACCGCGACACCCGCCCCGGGGGTCGAGATCGAGGGGCTTGTCGCCGGCGTGCCGGGCGGCGACTGGGCTGCGCTTGACGAACGCGAACAGGGCTATCTGCGCCATGCGATCGACGGCGGCGGCCTCGTGCACGAAGCCGGGCGCCCCATCGCCGCACAGATCTACGCCGTGCCGCACCACCGCGCGGTGCCCGGGCAGGCCCGCCCGATCCTGCTGAGCTATCTCGATGTGGTGGTGCAGGGCTATCTGCGCGAATTCGGCGAACAAGGCGCGCGGGGCTTTTTCGCCACCACCGGCGGCTGGGACACCCCGGTTCTGGACGACCGCGCGGCGCCACGATACCCCCGCCACCGTGACCTGAGCCGCGCCGAGCGTGCCTTCGTCGACGCCGAACTGGCGGCACTGGGCACGACAATCCTGCGGGTCTGAGCCTCGGGCCGGGAGGGGCAGCGCCCGTCGCAGCCCCGCGAATACCGGTTGGATGGGCGACCTTTCGCGCGGGCCGGGAAGTGGTGCGACCGGCTTGACACTGCGGCGCGGATCGGTGCCGATGGGCGGCCATGGTCCGCGGGCCGTGGCAAGGTTTCGGCAGGCAGGAACACCGGATGCGCCTACGCGAGCTTGAGGCCTTTCGCGCCATCCTCGAAACGGGCACCGTCTCGCAGGCGGCGCGCAGTCTGGGGGTCAGCCAGCCCGCTGTCAGCCGGATGCTCAGCCGCCTCGAAAAGGACATCGGGTTCGAGCTTTTCCACCGGATCAGCGGCCGGCTGGTCGCCACCCGGCCGGCGCTGGCGCTGAGCCGCGACGTGCTGGGCACGCTCGAGAATGTCGAGAACCTGCGCAAGATCACCCGCACCCTGCAACAGGGCCGATTCGGAGAGGTCAAGCTCGGCTGCGCACCGAGCCTCGTGCGGCGGCTGGTACCCGAGGCGCTGGAGCGGTTTCTGCAACAGATGCCCGATACCCGTGTCGTCATCGAGCCGCGCCCCAGCCGTATCGTCGTGGAACTGCTGAGCAGCCATCAACTGGAACTGGGGCTTCTCTTCCTTCCGATCGACCATCCGGGGCTGGAGGTGACGCCGCTGCGCTCTTTCTCGACCGTGTGCGTTCTGCCCCGAACCCATCGGCTCGCGACCGAGGCCGCGCTGGCGCCGCAGGATCTGGACGGCGAGCGGCTGATCCTGCTGGCCCGGTCGGACCCTGCCCGCTTTGCCATCGACCATGCGTTCCGCAACGCCCGCACGGCCCAGAAGATCGCTGCCGAAACGCCCAGCGTCGAACTGGCGGTGACACTGGCGGCGCGCGGTCTGGGCATCGCCATCGTCAACGAATTGATGGCCCGCGACACCTCGGTTCCAGAAACGGTGATCGTGCCCTTCCGGCCGGAGTTGCGCCACCAGATGGCGCTGCTGCGCTCCGACAGCCTCGAGGCGAGCGCGGAAGCGATGCATCTGGCCGAATGCCTGACCGATGCGATAGCGGCGATGCCCTGCGGTTGAATCCGACCGCAGACAGCACCATACCGCGCCTTCACAAATAGCGCCCTGTCGCCCGGCCCCCTGTCGCCCGGTCATGGAGTCATGCCGCCGGGTAATAGTCTTGTGCGGGCGCCCGAAACCCGAAAACCCTGCAATCACAGGAGGACCATCGACTTGGCCCAGAACACCACGGCCCAGCATAGCACGGCGCAGGGCGCCGCGGCGCCGAGCCCCGCGGAGCCGAGCCCCGCGACTGCGGGCGCGGAGCCCGTGCTGACGGTGCGCGACCTGCAGGTGAGCTATCAGACCGATGACGGCCCGGTTCCGGCCGTGACCGGTGTCTCGCTCGACCTTGCCGCGGGCGAGACCTACGCGATCGTGGGCGAATCCGGCAGCGGCAAGTCGACCGTCGCGCTTGCGCTGCTGGCGCTGGCGCCGATTGTCGGCGGCGAGGTGCGCCTTGCCGGGCGCGATCTGGCCGGGCTGAGCCGGCACGAGTTGCGCCGCCTGCGCGGGCGCGAGATCGCCATGATCTTTCAGGAGCCGATGACCTCGCTCAATCCGGTCCTGACGCTGGGCTATCAGTTGATCGAGACCATTCGCCTGCACCAGCCGCTCGACCGCGCCGCCGCCCGGGGCCGGGCGATCGAGATGCTGGAAAAGGTCGGCATTTCCGATCCCGCACGGCGGTTGGCCCAGTATCCGCACGAGTTGTCGGGGGGCATGCGCCAACGTGTGATGATCGCCATGGCGCTGTCGTGCAACCCGCGCGTTCTGGTCGCCGACGAACCGACGACGGCGCTCGATGTGACCGTTCAGGCGCAGATCCTGTCGCTGCTGGATGACCTGCGCGCGGAATTCGGCACCGGCGTCGTGCTGATCACCCATGACATCGGCGTCGTGGCCGAAACCGCCGACCGCATCGGGGTGATGTATGCCGGCCAGTTGATCGAGGAAGCGCCGACAGCCGACCTTTTCGCATCGCCCATGCATCCCTATACGCGCGGGCTGCTCGCCTCGGTTCCGCGCGTCGATCTGCCGCCCGCCGGCGGGCCGCTGGCGGCGCTGCACGGCACGCCGCCCAAACCCGGAAAGGCCCCGCCCGGCTGCCCCTTCCGCCCCCGCTGCGGCGAGGCGATGGACGTCTGTTCGACCATGCCGCCCCTGACCCGGCAAGGGCTCCGTTCCGTGCGGTGCTGGCTCCATGACCGCTGAGAACGCCTCTCCCCTGCTGCAGGTCGAGGGCCTGAGCCAGCGCTTCGCCGTGGAGCGTGACGTTTTCGGACGCCCCTCGCAATGGCTGGAGGCTGTGGACCGGGTCAGCCTCGATCTTCGGCGCGGCGAGACGCTGGGAATCGTCGGTGAATCGGGCTGCGGAAAATCGACGCTCGCGCGCTCGATCCTGCGTCTGACGCCGCCGTCGGCCGGGCGCGTGGTGTTCGATGGCGTCGATCTGGCGACAGCGGATGCGGCCACGCTGCGCCGGATGCGCGCGCGGATGCAGATCGTCATGCAGGACCCGTTCAGCGCGCTGAACCCGCGCCGCACGGTGGGCGCCAGTATCGGCGACGGGCTGAGCGGGCCCGGGCGGCGCGCACGGGTGCGCGAACTTCTGGAAAAGGTGGGGCTTTCGCCCGAAGACGCGCGGCGCTTTCCCAACGAGTTTTCCGGCGGCCAGCGCCAGCGCATCTGCATCGCCCGCGCCCTCGGCCCCGGGCCCGATCTGCTGATCGCGGATGAGGCCGTCTCGGCGCTGGATGTGTCGGTTCAGGCGCAGATCCTCAACCTGCTGGCCGGTCTGCGGCAGGATTTCGGGCTCAGCTTTCTGTTCATCTCGCACAATCTGTCGGTGGTCCGCGCCTTCTGCGACCGCATCGCGGTGATGTATCTGGGCCGCATCGTCGAGACCGGCCCGACCGAGGCGATCTTCAACGACCCCGTCCATCCCTATACCCGCGCGCTGATTTCGGCCGTGCCGATCCCGGTGCCGGGGCGCCACCGCGCCGCGCGGGCGCAGCTGTTGCCCGGGGATGTGCCCAGCCCGCTGAACCCGCCCAGCGGTTGCCGATTCCGGACCCGCTGCCCCCATGCCGATGCCGGCTGCGCGGCGACCGCGCCCGCGCTCGATCCGGTTGCGGCGGAGCGCCATGTCGCCTGTCTGCGACTGCCCGTGCTGCCCCGCGGCCCGGTCTGGCAGGCGCCCGACACGAAAGAGGCCGCGTCATGCTGAAATTCGTCCTTCGCCGCCTTCTGCAACTGATCCCGGTGCTGTTCATCCTGTCGGTGCTGGTCTTTTCGCTGGTCCATCTGGTGCCCGGCAGCCCGATCGACGTGCTGATGGGCGACATACGCGACCCGGTGGTCGAGGCGGCGCTGATCGCCCGCTACGGGCTCGATCAGCCGCTGCCGGTGCAATACTGGAGATGGCTCACCAATCTGCTCCAGGGCGATTTCGGCACCTCGATCTATTCGCGCGAGCCGATCCTGCATATGATCCTCGCGCGGTTTCCGAACACGCTGCTTCTGGCCTTCGCCAGTGCCGTGGTCGCGCTGGTGATCAGCCTGCCGGCGGGCATCATCGCCGCGCTCTACCAGAACCGCCTGCCCGACTTCGGCGCCATGGGCATCGCGCTGGCCGGCATCTCGATCCCGAATTTCTGGTTCGGCATCCTGCTGGTGCTGCTGTTCTCGCAATACCTCGGCTGGCTGCCCTCGATGGGCTATGTCAGCCCGGCCGAGGATTTCGGCGCCGCCATGCGCCACCTCATCCTGCCCGCGATCACGCTTGGCACGGCCATGTCCGCCAATCTGACACGGCTGATCCGTGCAGAGATGATCGAGCAACTCAGTCAGGACTACGTGCGCACCGCCCGCGCCAAGGGGCTGGGCGAGCGGATGATCGTCGGCGTGCATGTGCTCAAGAACGCCATGATCCCCACCGTCACGATCATCGGCATCCAGTTCGGCGGGCTTCTGGAAGGCGCGGTGCTGACCGAAGTGATCTTCGCATGGCCGGGAATCGGGCGCCTTGCCGTCGATGCCGTCTACGAACGCGACTACGCGCTGATACAGGGCGTCGTTCTGGTCGCGGCCATTGTCTACGTGCTGATCAATCTGCTGGTCGACATCAGCTACCGCTATCTCGACCCCCGCGTGAAACTCGGCTGACATCCCGGCAAGTTCAATCCAACCAAGGAGATAAAGACATGAAAACGACAGGACTGCTGGCTGCGACCTCGCTGTGCTGGACATTGTCCGCCGGCGCCCTTTTCGCCGACGAGCCGCGCCACGGCGGCACGCTGACCGTGGGCGTCGCCTCGACCTCGGTCACCAACGGGCTCGACCCGCACATCATCCTCGGTGACAACACGGTCTGGGCCCTGAGCCAGATCGGCGAGGGGCTGCTGCATTTCGACGCCAATATGAACATCGTTCCGTGGCTCGCGCACAGCTATTCGATCTCGGATGACGGGCTGGTCTACACGTTCGAGCTGGAACAGGGCGTGCGCTTTCACAATGGCCGCGAGATGATGGCCGAGGATGTCAAGTTCAGCCTCGAGCGGATCCTCGACCCCGAGACCGGCTCGCGCCGGCGCCAGAACCTCGAGATCATCGACCGCGTGGTGGTGGTGGATGACTATACCGTCGAGATCCATCTGCAGAGCGCCTTCGCCCCCTTCCTCGCCAACATGGTGGGCGTCTGGGCCGCTGTCATTCCCTCCGAAAGCGTGAACGCGGACGGCTCGATCACCCATCCGGTCGGCACCGGCCCTTTCCGCTTCAACAATTACGACATGGGTGAAAACCTCACCCTCGACCGCAACGACGACTACTGGCGCGACGATGTTCCCTTCATCGACCGCGTGGTGATGACCCCGGTCAGCGACGATGCCGCCCGCATGGTCGCCCTGCGCACCGGTGCGGTGGACATCGTCACCTCGGTGCCCTCGCAACTGCTGCCGAGCCTGATGGCCAACGAGAACCGTGGCTTCGAACTGATGGTCGCGCCCGGCACCGCATGGCGCATGGCCACCATGAACACCACGCGCCCGCCCTTCGATGATGTCCGCGTGCGTCAGGCCGTCGATCTGGCGCTGGACCGCGAAGAGATCATGCTCGCGCGGACCTTCGGCTTCGGCCATGTGGACAATCAGGTCTGGGCCGAAGGCCGGTTCTGGCGGATGGACGCGGAACTGCCCCAGCGCGATCTGGACCGCGTGCGCGAGCTTCTGGAAGAAGCCGGGCACGGCGACGGCGTCGACATCACGATCGAGGCGCGCTCGGTCTTTCTCGACGATGCCCAACTGGTGCAGAGCCAGTTGAACGAGGCCGGCTTCAACGCCACGATCGCGGTCTCCGACTGGGCCGCGCTGGCAGAACGGATGCGGGCCGGCAACTTCGACATGGTCGTCACCGGCGCCGGCTGGTATGCCGACCCGGACGGCCGCTATGCGCGCTTCTACATGCCCGGTGGCCCGGCCAACTGGCTCGCCGGCAGCTACAACAACCCCGAGGTGGCGGAGCTTCTGACCGAAGCGCGGCTCGTCAGCGTCCCCGAAGAGCGCCGCGCGCTCTATCAGCAGGTCTTCGACATCCTGCAGCACGACGTGCCGAACCCGATCCTCTACTTCATGCCGATGACGATGGCCTGGAGCCATGACGTCCGCGATTTCCGGACCGACGGGCAAGGCGGCTTCGCGAATGCGGAAACCGGCCTGAAATACGTCTGGCTGAATCGCTGAGTGACGCCGGCGGGGGCGCCGACAGCGCCCCCGCCAACCGCCCACCCCCTGAAAGGATGATCGCCCGATGCGCCCGAGCCCGGAACTGCGGACACTTCTGCGGCGTCTGCGTCGCAGCCGTCTGGCGATGGTCGGAATGGTCCTCGTCGGCTTCGTGATCGCCTTTTCGCTGCTGCTGCCGCTGCTTCTGCCGTTCGACCCCAACCAGATGAATGTCCGCAACGCGCTGCAGCCGCCCAGTTCGGTGCATCTGCTGGGCACCGACCATTTCGGCCGCGACCTGCTGGCGCGGCTGGCCTATGGCGGCATCATCTCGCTTCAGGTGGGCTTTGCCGTCACCATCCTGTCGGTGCTGATCGGCGTCGGCCTCGGCGCGCTTTCGGGCTTTGCCGGCGGGGCGACGGACACGGTGATCATGCGTTTCATGGATGCGCTGATGGCCTTTCCGGGGCTGCTGCTGGCGATTGCGCTGGTGGCGGTGTTCGGCGGCACGATGGGCGCCATCGTTCTGGCGCTGACGATCGTTGGCATCCCGCGTTTCGCCCGTGTCGTGCGCGCCACCGTGCTGCAGCGCAAGGAAGCCGATTACGTGGTGGCCGCGACCGCGCTGGGCAAACGGCCGTGGAAGATCCTGTTGCAGGACATCCTGCCCAATTGCTCCGGCCCGATCATCGTGCAGGCGACGCTGAAGTTTCCCGGCGCCATTCTGGGCGAGGCCGGGCTCAGCTTTCTGGGCCTCGGCCTGCCGCCGCCCGCCCCCTCGTGGGGACGGATGTTGCAGGAATCGCGCGCCTTCATGGAGGTCGCGCCCGCCGCGGCGATCCTGTCGGGGCTGGCGATCTTCATCACCGTTCTGGGCTTCAACCTGCTTGGCGACGGAATCCGCGACATCCTCGACCCCCGCGCCAAACACGCCCGGGGCTGACCCCGCGGCGCAGTGGAAAGACTGAGATGACACAGAAAGCCGCCCGCATCGTCCCCAACGCCGGCGGGATCGTCTCGGCCGGAACGGCGCAGGCCGCCGCAGCCGGCGCGGCCATCCTCGGGGCCGGGGGCAATGCCGCAGATGGGGCCGTCGCCACGGCGCTGGCGCTGGCGGTCAGCGACCCCGCGAATTGCAGCTTTTTCGGCCGCGGCCAGTTTCTGTGGCGCGACGCCGAGGGCCGGACCGAGGCGGTGGACGGCGCCACCGCCGTACCCCGGGCCGCGCGCCTGCCGGGCGTGGAGGGCTTTGCCGGCGCGGGCATACCGGGCCTGCCGCAGGCAATGGCGCATCTGCATGCACGCCACGGCCGCCTGCCGCTCGCGCAGGTCGCCGGCCCGGCGATCCGGCTGGCCGAAGAGGGCTTTGCGCCCGGCCCCCAACTCGGCGCGGTCTGGAAACGGTTGCTGCCGAAGCTCGCGCGCGATCCCGGCGCCGCGGTCTATCTGGGCGATGGCGACGGGACCGAGCCGCCGCGCCATTTCCGCCATCCGCGGCTGGCGCAGCTTTTGCGGGATTTCGCCGCGCAGGGCGCCGCCGTCCTGACCGCGCCCGAGCGCGCCCGCGCGCTGGCCGCAGCGATCCGTGACCGCGGCGGCATCTGGCAGGCCGAGGATCTGATAGCCAATGCCGCCCGCCCCGGCGAGGTCGTCACCGGCCGGTTTCGCGATTGCGACATAACTAGCATCGGGCGGCAGGGCTGGGGCCACACGCTGATCCAGATGCTCGCCATTCTCGACCACCTGCCCCCCTTCGGCCCGGAACTCAGCGCCGACGAGGCGCGCCGGCTGATCCTCGTGATCCGTCACGCGCTGGAGGACCGGCCACAATACCTGGGCACGCTGGAGCCGCGCGCCGATGGTATCGCGCTGGCGCGCCTTGCATCGACCCGGCATGGCGCCCGCCGCGCCGAGGCGATCCGGGCCGAACTGGCTGCCCTGCCCGCGCCGCAAGCGCTCGACCCTGCCGCGCTGGCGGCGCCGTCGGTCACGCTGGATCAGGACACGACCCATGCATCGGTTCTCGATGCGGCGGGCAATTGCGTGGCCTTCACCTGCTCCATCGGCCCGCATTTCGGCCAGGCGGTGGCCGACCCGCTGCATGGCGTCCTGCTGGCGCGCAGCTATCAGATGGAAACCCGGCCAGAGCCCGGCACGCGCGATGTGACCGAGATGTGCCCGACCGTCGTCACCCGTGACGGCAAGCTTCTGTTGGCGCTGGGCGCGGCAGGCAGCGAACGCATCCCGGGCGCGGTCATGCAGGTCATCGTCAACATGATCGACCGCGGCCTGTCGCTGGAGCAGGCGCTACGCTTTCCGCGGGTGACGATCAAGCGCGACCAGCCGCGGGTGCACGGCCACGCGGGCGCGGCGGTCATCGGCGCGCTGGGGGCATGGGGGCAGCCGCCCGAACTGGCCGGCGCAGGGCATGTGAATCACATCGGCATCGTGCATGCCGTGGGCCTCGACCCTGCGGGGCGTCCGGTCGGCGGGGCCGATCCGGCATGGGACGGCGCGGTGCACAGCGCCTGATCGTCTCCCCTGCCCTGCGGCCGTCGCCCCCCGAAACCGCAGGGCTGTGCGAAAACCCCTGCGCCCGGCGCGCACTCATCGGCTCAACGGCCCAGCCGCAGCACGCTGGCCCCGGTCAGCCGGCCGCTTTCCAGCGCCGCATGGGCGCCCACGGCATCGTCGAAGGAAAACACCTGCGCCGGATCGAGCCGGATGGTGCCGTCGCGCGCCGCCTCGAAGACGCGCTGCGCGCTTTGCAAAAGCTCATCCCTCGTCGCGGTGTAATCCCCGATGCGCGCCCATGTCATGAAAAGAGATCCCTCCACCGCGAGGCGGATCGGCGCTACCGGCGCAATCTGCCCCGAAGCCGCACCGAAAGCCACGAGCAGCCCGCGCCGGCGCAGACATGCAAGCGATGTGTCGAAGCTCACGGCGCCGAGCGAATCGTAGACCACATCGGCCATGGCACCGTCGGTCATCTCGCGCACGGCAGCGACGATGTCATCCTCGCCCATCACCAGAACCCGGCTGCAGCCCGTCACGTCGCGCACGATCTGCGCCTTGTGGCGGCTGCCCACCACCGGGATCAGATTGGCGCCGCGCGCCACCAGCCACCGGCAGGCGATCTGGCCGACCCCGCCCGCCGCGGCGTAGAAGACCACGTTTTCGCCCGGGCGCACGTCATGGGCGCGATGGGTCAGGAATTCGGCGGTGATCCCCTTGAGCAGGCTGGCGGCGGCCGCCTCCAGCGAGACCCAGTCGGGCACCGGAACGGCCTTGTCCGCGTCGATCAGGCGGGCCTCGCAATAGGCGGCAGGCGGGCGAAAGGCATAGGCCACCCGGTCACCGGGGGCAAATCCGCCGACCCCGGCGCCGACGGCATCGACGATGCCCGCAGCCTCCTGCCCGATCCGGTGGGGAAAGACCGGGGGTTCGGGGTGATCACCCCGGCGCAGGTTGATATCGGTGAAATTCAGCCCGACAGCCTCATGGCGCACCCGGATTTCGCCCGGCCCCGGCTCACCGATGGTTTCCTCGGCCAGTTCCAGCACCTCCGGCCCGCCGAGCCTTTTGAAATGGAAATAGCGGCTTTTCATCCTCATGTCCTTCACTGCCCGGAAAGGCCCGCACCGGCAGGCGCGTTCTGCGCCCCATGCGTGCAGGCCATGCCCACATAGGCGGCCGACTCGTGCTCCTGCCGGATCATGCCGTGGCAGAATGTGGCGGCCACCAGCGCCATGCCACGCGCGAGCGCACGGTCGTCGCCGGTGCGCGCCTCAAGCTCCAGCGCATGGGTGTTGATCTTGCGGACAAGGCGCGGGTAGTCGATCGTCGTCAGCCGGCGGTCGCGCACGACCATGCGCCCGCCGACCATGACATCGCGCACGCCGCTGCTGTCCTCGCCATAGACGATCTGCGCCGTCAGATCGTTCAGCGGCGCGTAATGGGGCCGCGTCAGATCCAGCAGCACAAGATCTGCCTGCGCACCCACCTCGATGCGGCCGATATCCTCGCCGAAGCCGAGCGCGCGCGCCGAGCCCGCGGTGCCGGCCCGCAGCGCCTCTGCCGCGCCGACCCAGCTGTCGTGCGGCGCGCCGAAGATGCGCGAGGCATGGGTCATAAGGCGCATGGCCTCGAACATGTTGAGGCTGTCGGCGCAGGTCGCGCCATCGGTCCCGAGGCCGATATGCACCCCCGCCGAGGCCATGCTGCGCACATCCGCAACGCCGGAGCCAAGGCGGAAATTGCTGCCAGGGTTGTGCACCACCACCGCGCCGCTGTCGGCAAGGCGCATGCGGTCCTCGTCGCTTAGCCAGACCGCATGGGCGCAGGTCAATGCCGGGCCCAGCATCCCCAGCGCGTGCAGATGGGCCGGGATCGACCGGCCATAGCGCTGCAGGCCGGTCACCGCCTGAACCTTGCTCTCGCACAGATGGGTGTGCAGCCCGCAGTCGAATTCCCGCGCCAGATCGCGGCAGCCGGTCATGAAGCCGTCCGAGCACAAAAGCGGGATCGTCGGGCCAAGGGCCATGCGCAGCCGGTCCCGCGGCCATGCCCAGTCCCGCAGCAACGCGCGCAGCCGGTCAAGGATGGCCTTGCCGTCGGTATCGGCCGCAGGGGGCGCGAAGCCCTGCGCTTCGAGCGCGTGGCGCAGCCCCGGGATCGCGTCGAAAAAGGCGGTATCGGCCACAAGCGGAGCAATCACCGCCCGCACGCCCACATCGCTGTAGGCCCGGGCCACGGTATCGAGGCCCTCAGGCGTCGGCATCGGGTATTCGAAGGCCATATCATAGCAGGACGTGCAGCCCTTGAGCAGTTGCTCGGCCGCCCCGATCGCGGCGGAGGCATAGACCATCTCGAGATCACGCCCGCCACCGAGGGCCGTTGCCTGACTGAGCGACATCTCCAGCGTCCAGCGGTCGCCAAGCCCCTTGAGGATGTTGTTGTGCGAATGCATGTGCCCGTTGACCAGCCCGGGGATGATCGCACAGTCATCCGCATCGATCACCTCGGCATCTTCGGGGCGGGGCGTGTCATCGGTCAGGATCGCCGCGAAACGCTCCTCCTCCACCACGATATCGGCACGGAGGCCGCGGGGATGGGCGGGGGCGGGCAGCACGCCGCCCCTGATCAGAACACGTCTCATTGCGGTGCTCCGCGCGCGATGTGGAAAGCGATCCGGGGTGAGGCAGTGCGGATGGGTGCTGACATGCGTGTATCCTCGTCTTGGCGCGTTCCGTTGCCCGGGGCGGCGCATTCGGCTTCGGCGCGCGGCGCTGCGACATCCCCGTTGCCCGGATCGGCCGCCGGCCGCGATGGCCGGCACCTTCGGCCGGCATCTGCAACGGAAGGCTATACGAAAGCCCCGGCGCGAGCCAGCCGCCGGCCGGGTTCCGCAGGGCGGTGATGCGCGCAATCCCAAGCGCCACGCAGGCTCCGCCGCGCGACGGCGGCGCGCCGTGTTTTGCCTTCCTTGCAAGCGCAGGCGGCACGGCCTCGGGCAGCCCGCAGGTCAGACGATGGGCAAGCCGGTCCTTGCGATTGGCCTGCGCCGCAGCGACAGCCGGCAGCGACGGTGACGGGGGCGGTGGTGACGGGGGCGGTGGTGACGGGGGCGGTGGTGACGGAGGCGGTGGTGACGGAGGCGGTGGTGACGGAGGCGGTGGTGACGGAGGCGGTGGTGACGGAGGCGGTGGTGACGGAGGCGGTGGTGACGGAGGCGGTGGTGA
>SKUV01000242.1 GCA_007129775.1 Paracoccaceae bacterium
CGCATTTCTCGCTGCGGCGGTTCTTCGACGCGGGGCGGGCGATCGATTCGCTGGTCTGGGCGCTGTTCTTCATCTCGGTCGTGGGGCTGGGGCCGTTCGCGGGCATGCTGGCGCTGGCGGCCTCCGACATCGGCTCGCTGTCCAAGCTTTATGCCGAAGCGATCGAGAATGCCGAGGCCGACCAGGTCGACGGCGTGCGCGCCACCGGCGCGGGCAAGGTGCAGACCGCGTGGTTCGGCTATTTCCCGCAGGTGTTCCCGGTGATGATGGCGCATGCGCTGTATTACTTCGAATCCAACGTCCGCTCGGCCTCGATCCTGGGAATCGTCGGCGCGGGCGGAATCGGGATGCTGCTGTCGGACCGCATCCGCGCGAACTTCTGGGACGAGGCCGCCTTCGTGATCCTTGTCATTCTTGTCACGGTGGCGCTGCTGGACACGCTGTCCAAGGAAATCCGGCTGCGCATCGTCAACGACCCCGCACGCCGGGGCCGCAAATGAGCAGGCCACCCTTGCCCCGCGTCGCTACCCCCTTCCCGCCCGGTCCGGCGCAGCGTCACAGGCTTCGGCCCCTTCCCCTGCCGGAGGGGATGCGAGGCCGGCTGTGGCTTTCGGCGATGCCGGGGAGGTTCGCGCCGCTGCCCGCGTTTCTGGAGGCGGCCGAGGATGCAGGCGCAACGGCCATCGCGAACCTTGCCCTTGATGAGGAGATCGCGGTGAAATCGCCCGACTATGCCCGCTGGATCCGGGCCGGCGGCCAGCCATACAGGCACTTCAGGCACCCGATTCCGGATTTCGGGCTGCCGCGCGACCCCGAGGCTTTCGCCGCCTATATCTGTCGACTGTGTGCCGCGTTGCAGGCGGGCGAAAGCGTTATCCTTCACTGCGCCGCCGGGGTTGGTCGGACCGGCGTGGTCGCGCAGCATCTGCTGATGGCCCTGGGCACCGAGGCTCGGGTCGCCGAGGCCAGCGTGCGGTGCGCCGGATCGGGGCCGGAGACGCCGGGTCAGCAGGAGTTTTGCTTCACCCCAGTGTTCTCGGTTCTCAGCCATAAGGGTGTTGCCGACACCGGGGACTGAGCGGCCGGCTGCCTGTCGTCCTCGCCGTGCTCACCATCGCCCTCGTTCACGGTCCTGCCCTAACCCGTGGCGCAAGGACCGCTCACTCCTCAACCTTCGCCGCACGGCCGAGCGCGCAGGCCGCGCCGCCGAGCGGCTTGACCAGCTGGAGCGCAACGATGCCATCCACCACCAGATGCTGGACGTCGCCGCGCGCCGCCTTCGCAGCCGCGACGATCTTCTTGACCGCTTGCGCGGGGGTGATTTCTGATACCCCGTTCGGCGCCTGCCCGCCGGTGGTGGCGTACAGCCCAGCCGAGCAAGCGCGCGTGGCCGAGGAAGTCGCCACGCTCCCCGAGGGGGCGCTGATCCGGGACCGGCTCGCTGATTACGCCGTCCTGCGTGATCAGGCGCGGGCGGGCGGCAGTTTCCAGACAGCGCGTTGAGACTTCACTGGACTGTCGGGCATTGCGTATGTCATTCAAAGGATTGCGACAAGGGAGCACTCCTGCGCACCCGATATCACCGCCGAATGCCCATGGCTTCCGACGTCCGCCCGAAACCGTCGCGAAGGAAGTTCCTGCCGGCGCCGCAGCGCGGATCAGCATGCGGATCAGAGTGGCGCAAAGCGAAGCATATCGGCAGAGCAATTCAACGGTGGATCATTCCGGTATCGCGGTGAAAGCACTGCTGGCAACCGCGGCTCCCACCCTGCCTTTGACTGGCCGCTCCGCATGCGCGTGCACCATTCACTGGCTGGGCATCGCCGCCTATAGTTCGGGCAGCCCACCGCTCAGGAACCAGGACATGGCGGCATCGTCGTTGCACGTCCGCCCGCACTGCAGAAAGGCACTTCGGAATGACCAACAGCCTGCCCGACAGCGAAGCCCACAACAGAGACGCGACCCTGTACCGGCTATCTCAGAACCTGTCGCGCCGCTTCGGGCCCGGAGCACCCAGTGCCGACTGCGCTGATGACTTGCCCCTCGCCATGCTGGCGCTGATGGCCGGCCACAGGGTCGCGCGCCGCCTCAGCGACCGCCCCGTTTCGGAAGAACTTGTCCGCCTGCTTTGCGCCTGCGCGTTGTCTGCCCCATCGAAAAGCGACCTTCAGCAGCGCGACATCATCCTGGTGGACGACCCCGGGATACGCGCTGCGATCAACGACCGCACTCCGGGCATGCCGTGGATGCACCGGGCGCCGGTGTTTCTGCTGTTCTGCGCCAATGGCAGACGACTGCCGCAGATCTCGCACTGGCGCGGCAAACCCTTCCCGAATGATCATTTCGATCTGCTGTTCAACGGCATCGGCGATGCGGCCATCACCCTCGCCTGGTTTCAGCTGGCGGTGGAAAGCGTCGGTCTTGGCGGCTGCCCGATCAGCGAAATCCGCAATTTCTCCAACGAGTTGTCCGAATGGCTCGGCCTGCCTGACCGGGTGATCCCCTATGCGGGGTTTTGCCTTGGCTGGCCCGAGGACGAGCCATCGATCAGCCCGCGCCTGCCGCTGCAAGTGACGATCCACCGCAACCGTTATGACGAAGAAGGCCTGCGGGAACAGATTGACAGCTACGACACCCGACGTGCTGCCGAGCAGCCGACAAAGCGGCAGCGCAACGAAAGCCGTTGGGGAACGGCCGAAAGCTATGGTTGGTCGGAGGACAAGGCCCGACAATACGCCGAGCCACTGCGCGTCGACTTCGGCGCGTTCGTGCGCGCTCGCGGGTACAAGACAGACTGACGCGCGCGTTCCTGGTGAACCGTGCTGGAACGGAGGCATGACACAGCCCGCATGGTCATGGCGTCACCACGGTTCGTATCGCGGTCTTGCTCGCCTCCTGTACCCGCTCCTGTCCGCACCTTCCGCCATTTCCGCGACATGCCCGACGGCCTCTGGCGCTGGACCAACTTCTCCCCGCCGAGATCGCTTGCCGCGGCACCGGCCAGCAAAGTACATTTCCTATTCCGGCGTCGCGGCGGGTCGACCCGGTCGGTCTTGGCCAGTACGCCGAGCGCGCCGGCGAACTCGCGCGCCGGCCGCGGGTTGACCCGGGCAAAGGGGATACGGCGCTTCGCGAGAGCGGCGATCAGATGACCATCGCAGCCGCTGTTCGGCGGCGGATCGGTCCACTGGACCGATCCGTTTCCCCGCCTCAGCTTCGAAGACAACCAGCGTGTCCGCTGGCATGGACACTGCCCATCGGGCGGCGTCGCGTGATGTGTTGATGACCCTTGCCGCAGGTCCGGATGGAAGGGCATGGGTATCGATCCAGCCGCGAGCAAGGTCGCAACCAATGACGTTCCGTGGCATGGTGC
>SKUV01000075.1 GCA_007129775.1 Paracoccaceae bacterium
CCGCCGCCAGCGCCAGCAGCCGCGCACGGGCGGCCTTGTCGGGGCGCCTGGGATCGCCGGTGAAGGCCATGGAGCGCGCATCATCGACCCAGAAGGACACCGATTGCGCTGCCTGCCATTCGCGCTCGCGCACAAAATGGGCATCCCCCCGGGCCGATCGGCGCCAGTCGATCAGGCGTGCGGAATCGCTGTCATTGGCCGGGCGATACTGCCAGAATTCATCACCCGCCCCGGCCCGGCGCCGGCCGTGTTCGCCCAGCATGACGGTCGCCGCCAGTTGCTCGGCCTCGGCCAGAAGCGGCGGCAGCGTGCCGGCCAGCGCCTCGGCCCGGCTGCGCAGGTTCGCAGCAGCGGCGGGGGTGGCGGCGGGGGCGGACGTCAAGCCGCGGCCTCGGTGCGGGTGATTTCGGCGCCGACGGCGTCGATCACCGCCTCCAGCGTCTCGCCCCGGGCGCGGGCGGCGAAGCTCAGCGCCATGCGGTGGCCCAGAACCGGCCACGCCAGCGCCGCCACATCCTCGGCCGAAGGCGCAAGCCTTCCGTCCAGCAGCGCCCGCGCGCGCACCGTCAGCATCAGCGCCTGCGCCGCACGCGGCCCCGGCCCCCAACTGACCGAGGCATTGACCACCGGGAGCGCCTCGGCCTCTCCCGGGCGGCAGGCGCGCACCAGATCGAGGATCATCTCCACCACGCCCTCTCCCACCGGCATCCGCCGCAGCACCTTCTGCGCGTGCAGCAGCGCCGCGGCGTCGAACACCTGCACCGACGCGGCCTCGTCGGCACCGGTGGTGGCGATCAGGATGTCGCGCTCGGTGTCGCGGTCGGGATATTCCACCGGCACCTGCACGATGAAGCGGTCAAGCTGCGCCTCGGGCAGCGGATAGGTGCCCTCCTGCTCGATCGGGTTCTGGGTGGCGAGCACGTGGAAGGGCCGGCCCAGCGCGCGATGCTCGCCCGCGATCGTCACCTCCCGTTCCTGCATCGCCTGCAAGAGCGCCGACTGCGTCCGCGGCGAGGCGCGGTTGATCTCGTCGGCCATCAGAAGCTGGCAGAAGATCGGCCCCTCGATGAAGCGAAAGGCGCGGCTGCCGTCTGGCGCGGCCTCCAGCACCTCGGAGCCAAGGATATCGGCGGGCATCAGATCGGGGGTGAACTGGATACGGCTGCCCTTCAGCCCCATGACCGTGGACAGCGTGTCCACCAGTCTTGTCTTGCCCAGCCCCGGCAACCCGATCAGCAGCGCATGGCCGCCGCACAGCATGGCGGTCAGCGTGAGGTCCACCACATTGCGCTGGCCGATGAAGCGGCGATTGATGCTGTCGCGCGCCTGCCCGAGCCGCGCGCCCAGGGCCTCGATCTCGTCGATCAGCTCGGCGGGGTCGTCAACGGCGGAGTTGTCACTGGAAATCTGCATGAATACCTCATCGGGGATGGCAGCGCGGGGTGGCGTCGCGGCGCCGCAAGCTCTACCTCTTGTACTACCCTGAACTATCGCACGGGGGCGAAATAGCAAAAACCATGTCTGCACAAAACATCGTGAAACCCGATGCCGAAGGCCTCGCGGCGGCGGCATCGAAGGCGTCCACAGGCGGTTTGCCGCCGGTCGAGCGCTGGAATCCGCCCTATTGCGGCGAGATCGACATGCGCATCGCGCGCGACGGCACGTGGTTCTACGAGGGCACGCCGATCGGGCGGCCGGCGCTGGTCAAGCTCTTTTCCAACATCCTGTGGCGCGAGGGCGACGCCTATTATCTGGTCACCCCGGTGGAAAAGGTGGGAATTCGCGTCGATGACGCGCCCTTCGTCGCGGTGGATGTGGAGGCCGCGGGCGCGGGCCGGTCGCAAAACCTGCATTTCACCACGCTGACGGGCGAACAGATGACCGCCGGGCCCGACCACCCGATCCGCGTGACCCGCGATCCGGAAACTGGCGAGCCTGCGCCCTATGTGCTCGTTCGGCGCAATCTGGAGGCGCTCATCGACCGCAAGAGCTTTTACCGGCTGGTCGATCTGGGCACGCACGAACACCACGAGGGCGCGGATTGGTTCGGCCTGTGGTCGGGCGGGCAGTTCTTTCCGCTGATCCCCTCGGCCGAATTGCCGGGCTGACGGGGCGGCCCGCCCCCGCCGTGCCGCGCCTTCCGGCCATCTGCTGAGCCATCTGCATCGCGAACCGGAGCTGTTTGACATGCTGCCACCTGCCCTTGCCCCCGTTCTGACCGCGCTGATCCTGTCGGGGCTGATGTCGCTGATCGTGTCGGGCGTCTCGACCCTGCGCACGCTGGGCCTGAACGAGGACTTCCTTGCCGCATGGCTCGCGGCGTGGCTGCCCTCTTACGCGATCGCGTTTCCGGCGGTGCTCCTGCTGGCCCCGGTGACGCACGCCGTCGTCTCCCGCCTCGTGCGCGCGCCGGAGTGAGCCGCGCGCGGCGCGCGGCGGCGAGCCTGAGATCTCCGCCGGCTTCCTGACCTTCCGCGCAAGGGCCAGCGAACCGAGCGCAAGACGCCACTCAGCGCGGCAGGGCAAGCAGGTCCATATGACCGATCTCGCAGCGCGTCCCGGCCGCGGCGGTGCGGCGCGCGGCACCCCAGTCCGCAGCATCCGCCGCCCCGGCCTCGGCCGCCGCCTCGGCGATCCCCGCGCATAATTCCGCCTGCAAGGCCGCGCCCCCTTCAGCCTCCAGCACCCAGGGCGAGGGCGCGGTGGCCACGATGAAGCCGGCTTCGGCCAGCAGGTCGGCCGCCACTGTGCCCGCCTCGGGCCCCAGCGCCGGGCCGAGGCCCTTGTCGGTCTGCTGGTGGCGATTGAAAGCCGTGGTGATCGCCGCATCAGCGGGCAGCGCGGGATCCCAGATCATCCGCCCGTCATAGGACAGCGCCGCATAGACCCCGATGCCAGCCTGCGCCAGCCGGTCGGCGAGCGCGGCCAGCCAGTCGCGACTCATCAGATCGAACAGCGCCGAGGCGGTGACCAGATGCGCCCCCTCCAGCGGCAGCGCCGCGAGGTCCGCAAGGTCGCCGCGATGCGCAACCGCATCCGGCCCCGTCCGGGCGACGGCGAGCCCAAGGAGTGCGGGGTCATTGTCCACAAAGCGCCAGCGCGTCCCGGCCGGCAGATGCGGGGCCATCGCACGGGCGGTGGAGCCGGTGCCCGCCCCCAGATCGACGATCACCGGCGCCGGCGCGCCCGCAGCCCCGGCCGCGGCAACGGCCACCTGCGCTGCCTGGCGCAGCAGCGCGGCGTCGCGTGCGGCATGGTCCGCCGGTTCCCGCAGGGCCAACCAGTCGGGCGCGAAACTCATGCGCCCACCCCCGCGCGGGCTGCGCCGCTGTCGCGCGTCGCGGCGCCCTGCTCCGCCACCGACGCAAG
>SKUV01000272.1 GCA_007129775.1 Paracoccaceae bacterium
AGGCGCTGGAGGCGGTGTGCCTGCCCACGGGCAGCCTGCGCCTGCCCCCGGGACGGGCAGCGGGCCAAGCGGGGCGGATCAGCGCCCTGCCGGGCTTTGCCGAAGGCGCGTGGTGGGTGCAGGATGCCGCCGCGGCCCTGCCTGCGCGGCTCCTTGCGCCCGAGGCGGCGGCGGGGGCTCGAATCGTCGATGCCTGCGCCGCGCCGGGCGGCAAGACGCTACAACTGGCGGCCATGGGTGCGCAGGTCACCGCGCTCGACATCTCCGCGCCGCGGCTGGCGCGGCTGGAGGAAAACCTCGCGCGGACGGGGCTTGCGGCGCAGATGGTCGCGGCCGATGCCCTGCACTGGCGGCCCGAGGCCACACCGGCGGCGGTGCTGCTCGATGCGCCCTGTTCGGCCAGCGGCACGGTCCGGCGCCATCCCGATCTGCCCCATGTGAAAAACGAGACCGCCTTGCCGGCGCTGCGCAAGTTGCAGGCCGACCTGATCGACCGGGCGCTGGGCTGGCTGGGGCCGCAGGGCGTGCTGGTCTATTGCACCTGCTCGCTCTTGCCAGAGGAAGGCGAGGCGCAGGCGCGCGCTACGCTTGAACGCCACCCGGGGCTGCGAGCCGAACCTGCGGACCTGCCGGGGGCCGAGCCGGGCTGGCGCAGCCCGGAGGGCGGCTGGCGACTGCGCCCCGATTACTGGCGCGAGGCCGGCGGCATGGATGGGTTCTACATGATCCGCCTGCGCAAGGGCTGAGGGCCCCGGCGCGGCCATGACCCGCCTTGCTCCGGTGATGCCGATTTCCGGCATGGCATCGTGCGGGCACGCAAAGCCCCGCCCGGATGGTCCGGGCGGGGCATGGTCGGCGTGCGCGTGTTCAGGCCTCGGCGCCGGCCGCCTCGCTGCGGCGCTTGGCGCGGTCTTCCATGAAGGCGTCGAATTCCGACTTGTCCTTGGCTTCGCGCAGCCGCTTGAGGAAGGTGTCGAAGGCCGCCTGTTCATCCTCCAGCCGTTTCAGCGTTTCGGCCTTGTAGGCATCGAAGGCCGAATTGCCGGTGCTGTTTTTCATGGCACGGCGCCGGGCCTTGCAGGATTTTCCGGTGAACATCTTCTTGCTCCAGATCATGTAGAAAAGAAGGGCGAGGCCAATGGGCCAGAAAGCGATGAACCCCAGCACCATCGCCGCGATCCATGCGCCCTGTCCGCGCTGATCGAGCCAGTCTTCGGCCCGCCCCGGCCAGGTTGCGACATCACTCATGTCCGTTACTCCCATACGCAGGTTTCAGTGTTAATGTTATTTACATTTACATATTTGGGAAACCGGCGCCGCTGGTCAAGTCCCCGTGATCGAAAAAAATCATGCTTCGTCGTCGGGCGGCAGAAACCCCAGTCCGCGCAGGTAGATGCCGATGCCGGTTTCGAGCAGCTCCTCGGGGGTGAAGGGCGTGCGCGCGCCCGGAAGGCCGCGGGCGTAAAGCTCCACGATGCCGTGGGACATGGCGGTGACATGGGCGGCGAACATCGCCGCGGGCGGGCGGCGGTCCGGGGGGATGCGCGCCGAAAGCGCCTCGGCGGCGCGGGTCAGCACGCGGGTTGCGCGCTCGCAGGCGCGCGCAAGATCAGGGGTCGCGCCGGGGGAGACGCCGCTTTCGAACATGGCGATATAATGGCCGGGATACTTGCGGGCGAAGGCGAGATAGGCCCGCCCCGTCGCCTCGAATGCCTTGAGCGGCGTGGGTTTGCCGTCGTCATAGGCATAATCCAGAAGATCGGCGAAAAGGTCGTAGCCCTGGGTCGCGACCTCCACGATCACATCCTCGCGCCCGGCGAAATGGCGGTAGGGGGCGGCGGCCGAGACACCGGCGCGCTTGGCCGCCTCGGCAAGGGTGAAACCCTGCGGGCCGGTCTCGGCGATCAGTTCGCTGGTCGCCTCCACCAGCGCCTGACGCAGATTGCCATGGTGATAGCCCCGCTTCGGCATGTCCGCGCCCGGCCCTTTCTGCAGCAAACGGCCCCAACCCATAGCCCGGATCGCGCAGGCCCTGCAATCGGATGTGCCGCCGCCACGGGCACCTGCCGCCATTGCCCGATGCGGTTGCACCGCGTCGCCGGCGCCTCTATATGGGCGGGTGAGAGGTTGGCGCGGGCAGGCGCCTCGCCAACCCGGTCAGGTCCGGAAGGAAGCAGCCGTAACGAGCCCCGCTTGGGTCGTTGTCCAACCTCTCACCCCTCACCCCCTTGCGCGACCTTCCCGATCCGCATCGCAGGCGGTGGACGCGCCGCGCCGCGCGCCCTAGTCTGCCCCCTGTCCGAATCCTCAGCCAAGGGCCATGTCAGACACCCCCTATCAGGTGCTAGCGCGGAAATACCGCCCCGAGACCTTCGCCGATCTGATCGGGCAGGAGGCGATGGTGCGCACGCTCAAGAACGCCTTCGCGGCTGACCGGATCGCCCATGCCTTCGTGATGACGGGCATCCGCGGCACCGGCAAGACCACCACGGCGCGGATCATCGCCAAGGGGCTCAACTGCATCGGCGCGGACGGGCAGGGCGGCCCCACAACCGAGCCCTGCGGGGTGTGCGAGCATTGCCGCGCCATTGCCGAGGGGCGTCATGTGGATGTGCTGGAAATGGACGCCGCAAGCCGCACCGGCGTCGGTGACATCCGCGAGATCATCGACAGCGTGGCCTATCGCGCCGCCAGCGCGCGCTTCAAGATCTACATCATCGACGAGGTTCACATGCTCTCGACCAGCGCCTTCAACGCGCTGCTCAAGACGCTGGAAGAACCGCCCGCCCATGTGAAATTCATCTTCGCCACGACGGAAATCCGCAAGGTTCCCGTCACCGTGCTGTCGCGCTGCCAGCGGTTCGATCTGCGCCGGATCGAGCCGGAGGTGATGATGGAGCATGTGCGCCGCATCGCCGCCGCCGAGGGTGCGCAGATCGCCGAGGATGCCTGCGCGCTGATCACCCGCGCGGCCGAAGGCTCGGTGCGCGATGCGCTGTCGTTGCTGGATCAGGCGATATCCCACGGTGCGGGCGAAACCACCGCCGAACAGGTGCGCGCCATGCTGGGGCTGGCCGACCGCGGGCGGGTGCTGGACCTTTTCGACATGATCCTGCGCGGCGATGCCGCCGGGGCGCTGGCGGAGCTGTCGGCGCAATATGCCGACGGGGCCGATCCCATGGCGGTGCTGCGCGATCTGGCCGAGATCACCCATTGGGTCAGCATCGTCAAGGTCACGCCCGAGGCCGCGCAGGACCCCACGATCCCGCCCGAGGAGCGCGCGCGCGGCACCGACATGGCCGAACGTCTGCCGATGCGGGTGCTGACGCGGATGTGGCAGATG
>SKUV01000237.1 GCA_007129775.1 Paracoccaceae bacterium
CGGCCCTCGGGGCCGGTGCGGCGATCTGCCCCCGGCCCCGGCGTGATGCCGGCGACGACGACGGGTCAGAGAAACGAATGGATCGGCAAATGGCCGATCGCCCAGGAGGCCCCGCGCCGCAAGGCCGGGGCCTCCGGATCATGCAGGGACGGCGGCCCGGCCCGCCCGCGCCACCAGCGCAGGACCCGTCCGTCAAGCTGCAGCGCATAGGACGCCTCGGGCGCCATCAGCCGCGCCACCTCGTCGCGCAACTCCGCCAGAACTTCGGGATCGGATACGACGATCCCCATTTCGGTGTTCAGAAAGGCCGAGCGCAGATCGAAGTTGAAGCTGCCGACAAAGGCGCGGTCGTCATCGACAATGAAAATCTTGGAATGCAGCATCTCGCCGCGCCGGCCCGTGCGACCGCGCGGGGCGAATTCGAAGATCCGCGCGCCCGCGCCCAGTAGCGCCCGGCGATAGCGGCGATAGGCGCCGTGCACGATGGTGTGATCGGTCGCCGTAAGCGCGTTGGTCACGATCTCGACCCGCACGCCCCGACGCGCCAGATCGGTCAGTTGCGCCATCCCGCCGGCGCCCGGCACAAAATAGGGCGAAACGATCCGGATCGAGTCGCGCGCGTCGTTCAGCAGCGGCTCCAGCGCGGCGGGCAGCCAGCCGTCGCGCCCCCGCCCCAGCGCCTTGGCCGGCGGATCGACCAGCAGGCGGATCGCCTGCGTCCAGCGCAGGCCGCGCTCGGGCAGGGGCTGCGCGCCCTCGGCCGCGGCCATCATCCGGCGCCATGCCCGGCCCTGCGCCTCGGCCTCGATCGCGGCGCGGAACCGGTCCAGCCCGGCTTCCTTGTTCTTCCACAGCGCGGTGATCGGCAGCGCGAGGCCGGAATTCCAGTAATCGTCGAAAACCACGCCGGTCTCGCGCGCCACCGGCCCCGCGATCATCACATCGGCATCGCGGGTCGCGCGCTTGCGCGCGGCATGGGCACCGAAATAGACATTGCCGATGTTGCGCCCGCCGGTGATCGCCAGCCGACCGTCGGCCAGCCACAGCTTGCAATGCATCCGCCGGTTGAAGCGCACGAGGCAAAGCGCCATCTCCACCCCGCGGCCGAGCGCGGTGCGCCGGGTGCGGATGGGGTTGAACAGCCGCACCTCGATGCGCGGATGGGCATCGAGCGCGAGGTATTTCGGGTCGAACCCCTGCGCGTTGATATCGTCGAGCAGCAGCCGAACGCGCACGCCGCGATCCGCCGCCGCCAGCAATTCGCGCGCGGCCATGCGCCCGCCCGGATCGTCGCGCCAGATATAATACATCAGATCGAGGCTGCGCCCCGCCGCCCGGGCCGAGGCCACGCGATGGGCGAGCGCATCGCCGGCATCGAAGATGCAGGCAACCCCGGTCGCCCCGGGCGCGGCCCGTTCCAGCGGGGCGAGCAGACGGTCGAGCGCGGTCGCCTCCGCCGCGTCGGCATCGGCCAACGGCAGCATCTGCGACGGCGCGCCCTGCGCCATCCTGGCGAACCGTCCGTAGGAATAGAGTGCCAGAACCGAGGCTGCCGCGAAAAACAGAACCGCCGCGGCCAGCCAGGCCAGCAGGATCATCTTGCGCCGCCTGCCCGTCGCAGCGGCAGCGGGGCGGCGTCATCGTTCATCCGCGCATCGGCGGGGGCGGCACCGGCCGTAGGATCGAGTCGCAGAAGCGCCCGTACCGGCAGATGGTCGGAGGCCACGCGCGCCAGCGGGGTGTCATGGCTGCGAAACTCGTGCAGCTCCGTCGCCGGGCAGCCCATGATCCGGTCAAGCGCGAGGATCGGGCGTCGTGCCGGAAAGCTCGCCACCGGGCGGACAGAGGCGGGCTTGCGCGCGGCCAGCGGCCCGAGCGAGGAGCGCCGGCGCAGCCGCCATTCGTTCAGGTCGCCCATGAGGATAGAGGGTCGGGCATCGCGCCCGAACCGGGCATTGTCGAGCGCCGCCACCAGCGCCTCGGCCTGCGCCAGCCGCGAGGCGCGCAGAAGGCCCAGATGGGTCGCCACCACCCGCAGCCGACCGCCCGAGCGCGGCGCGAGGTCGATCATCACGGCGCCGCGCGGCTCCAGCCCCGGCAGGCGGATCGGTTGCACCTCCTCGATCTCGGCTTCGCGCACGAGCACCACATTGCCGTGCCAGCCGTGCGAGCGGCGCGTGCTGTTGGCCGCCAGCGGCACGGGCACCAGCCCGGTCATGGCGTGCAGCGCGTCGAGATCGAGCAGGCCGGCACGGTCGCCGAAGCGGCGGTCTGCCTCCTGCAGGGCGATGATATCGGGGGCGATTTCGGCGATCACTTCAAGAGTGCGCGCGGGGTCGAACCGGCGGTCATGGCCGACGCATTTGTGGACGTTGTAGGAAGCGACGACAAGGTCCCGCATGACTGCCCTTTCAAGCCGGGTCTTTCGCCCGAGCGTTTCGAGCCGGCCGCGGCGGGCCGGCGCCTCCGGTCAAAGATGGGGTTTTTTCGCGAAAACGCAACACCCGGCGGCTGTTTCGGCGCTGTGGCGAGCGGTTTGCCACGGCGCTGTGGCCGCTCAACCCGGCGGCTGCGCGGCGGGCTCGAACGGCGTTGCCACACCGCGGCCGGCCCGCTTGGAGGCATAGAGCGCGCAATCGGCATCCGACAGCAGGCGGTCGGGTTCGGGCTGCGGATAGAGGGTCGAGGCGGTGAAGCCGATGCTGGCCGAGATGCGGCAGGGCCGGCCCTGCCACTCGATCGGTTGTTCGAGGCGTCGGATGATCCGGTTGGCGATGCCCGACAGGGCGGCGCGGTCGGTCAGGCCGGGAAAGAGCAGCACGAATTCATCGCCTCCCACGCGCGCGACGATGTCTTCGGTGCGGGTTTCGGCGCGCAGCACTCGCGCCACCTCGGCCAGCACATGGTCGCCCGCGGCATGGCCAAGCGTGTCGTTGACCTGCTTGAAATAATCCAGATCCACATGCATCAGCCCAAAGGCATGGCCCGCCTGTGTCGAGGCATCAAGCGCGCGGTCCATGGCGCGGCGATTGTGCAGCCCGGTCAGCGCATCGGTGACGGCCTGCTCCTCGGCATCGGATTTGGCCGCAACCAGTCGGCTGTTGTTGCGCCGCAATTCGGCCAGCACCGCGCTGTTGGCCTCTTGCAGGTACATCAGTTCCACCGCCAGATCGGTGGCGGCGAAATCGCCGACAGTCAGGTCGTGGGCGCGCACTGCCTCGGCCACGGTGATGCCGAATGACAGGTTCAGCAGCAGCCCGCCACCGGCGACCGGCACGGCGATGCCGCGAAAGGCGGTGAAGGGCGGCCTGCGCAGGGTCAGGCGCACCAGTTGCGCCC
>SKUV01000179.1 GCA_007129775.1 Paracoccaceae bacterium
CCGCGCACCGGCAGAAAACGCGCCGACGGCCCGGCCTCAGGCCGGCGCCTCCAGCGTCAGCCCGAGCGCATGGATGCGACCCAGCAGATCGTGCCCGAGCGCGGCATGCACGGCCCGGTGGCGCGCGATGCGGGACATGCTGCCGAATTCGGCCGCTTCGACACTGACAAGGAAATGCGTTTCTCCCCCCTCGCGCCAGCCGGAATGGCCCCGGTGCGACTCGCTGTCATCCTCCACCGCGATCCGGGCACCCGGGAAGGCCGCCGCAAGCCGCGCCTCTATCTCTGCCGCAATCGTCATTTTCGCCTGTCAACCCCTTCATTGATCCGCAGAAAACACTACACTCATTGCCCCGGCCCCGAAAGCCGACTCGGCCTCCACCCACCAGAGGGAGACGACATGCGCAACCGCCCGCCCTTCGAGTTCGACATCTCGGTGTCGTCCGACAAGAAGCGCCGCCAGCGCGGCCGGCGCGGCATGTCGGGCGCCTTCGAGACCTCGACGCGGCAATGCGACGCGCCCGGCTGCACCGAACCGGGGCAGTATCGTGCCCCACGCTCGCCGGAGAACCTCGACGAATACCTGTGGTTCTGCAAGGAGCACGTGCGCGAATACAATCTCAAGTGGAACTTCTTCGCCGGCCAGACCGAGGCCGAGATGTTCGACACGATGGAGAAGGATCGCACCTGGGGCCGTGCCACCCGCCCCTTCGGCACCGAGGGTGACGAGGCGCGCGCCTGGGCGCGGCACGGCGTGCGTGACCCGCACGAAATCCTCGGCGACAACGCCACCCGCAACCCCGGCAAGGCCCGCGCCGCCGGCTCGGCCACCCGCCGTTTGCCGCCCACCGAGCGCCGCGCGATCGAGATCCTGGATGCGCGCGACACATGGACACGGCCCGAGATCCGCAAGCAGTACAAGAGCCTTGTGAAAGATCTTCACCCCGACATGAACGGCGGCAACCGCGCCGACGAGGAGCGGCTGCAAGAGGTCGTCTGGGCATGGGACCAGATCAAGGACAGCCGCAACTTCCGCGACTGACCGGTGCCCCGGACGAGCTTGGGCGCGGCGCCGTGCCGCCCCTTCCCCTTGCACCCCGCAGCGATATGTTTCACACAGCTTCCCGGCAGGCAGGTCGCGGCCGGCGGCCGCGCAGACGAGGTTTCCCATGGCGGACGGACAGATGACGGCTCAGGCAAGACCCACCGAAGAGATCTCGGTGCGCGAGGTTTTCGGCATCGACAGCGACATGAAGGTGAAGGGCTTCGCCGAGCGGTTCGAGCGTGTGCCCGATGTGGACACGACCTACAAGTTCGACCCCGACACCACGCTCGCGATCCTCGCGGGCTTCGCCTACAACCGCCGCGTCATGATCCAAGGATATCATGGCACCGGCAAGTCGAGCCATATCGAACAGGTCGCCGCGCGGCTGAACTGGCCCTGCGTGCGCGTGAACCTCGATTCGCACATCAGCCGGATCGACCTGATCGGCAAGGACGCGATCAAGCTGGTGGACGGCAAGCAGGTCACCCAGTTTCAGGAAGGCATCCTGCCCTGGGCGCTGCGCAACCCCTGCGCCATCGTCTTTGACGAATATGACGCCGGGCGCGCCGATGTGATGTTCGTGATCCAGCGGGTGCTGGAAGCCGATGGCAAGCTGACCCTGCTGGACCAGAACGAGGTGATCACCCCCAACCCCTGCTTTCGCCTCTTCGCCACGGCCAACACCGTGGGGCTGGGCGATACCACAGGGCTCTATCACGGCACCCAGCAGATCAATCAGGGCCAGATGGACCGTTGGTCGCTGGTGGCGACGCTCAATTACCTCAGCCACGATGCCGAGGCCGCGATCGTTCTGGCCAAGAACCCCCATTACAACACCGCCAAGGGCCGGCAGGAGATCAGCCAGATGGTCACCGTGGCAGACATGACGCGCACGGCCTTCATGAACGGCGATCTGTCCACTGTGATGTCGCCGCGCACGGTCATCGCATGGGCCGAGAACGCGCGCATCTTCCGCTCGCTCGGCTATGCCTTCCGGCTGACCTTCCTGAACAAATGCGACGAGTTGGAGCGCCAGACCGTGGCCGAGTTCTATCAACGCTGCTTCGACGAGGAACTGCCGGAAAGCGCGGTGAGCAAGAGCCTGGCATGAAACGCGTCAAGACCCTCGCTTGCTCGGCGTTACTGGGGGTGTTGGCGGGCACCGTTTCCGCAATGGAGGACCGGCTCGTACCGCTCGACGTGGCGGCCGACGTGGCGGCTCTTTCGTATCAGTTCGACCGCTGCGGGGCGCTATTCGGGTCGATGCTCCGTCTGCCTGGTGCGAACCCGTTCGAATCCGCTGCCCAACGCGCAAGGGCCAGGATAGCCACGGAAGTCTTCGAAATCGCCGCGATATACACCGAAGCAATCGGAGCGGTGCCGGAGTCTCTGGACCATCGATGGCGCAGCGCACTCCTTCTGCTGGAAGACCTGTATGATGAAATGATGACATCGAATTTCGCGCGGACCGGCAATCACCTCGGGATGAACGGAACCGTCAGGCGGGATTTCGCCTTTTGTATCGCGCTCATGGAAAAGGCGGAGAGGTGACCAAATCCACCGACAACCCCGCCGAACCGTTCAAGAAGGCGCTGGCCGAGGCGGCGCGGACCATGGCGCATGACCCCGAGATGGGCGTGACCTATTCCGTCGATCCGCCGGGGATGACGCCCGAGGGGATGCGCCTGCCGCAAGTCACCAGGCGGATGACCCGCGACGAGGTGCTGCTGGCGCGCGGCACCGCCGATGCCTATGCGCTCCAGCGGCGCTATCACGACGCCGCCACCCATGCCCGCTATCTGCCCGAAGGCCAGATGGCGCGCGAGCTTTACGAGGCGATGGAGACCGCCCGCTGCGAGGCCGTGGGCGCCAACCACATGCCCGGCACCGCCGGCAATATCGACGCCCGCATCGGCCACGAGGCCGAACGGCGCGGATACGCACAGATCCGGCAGGCGGGTGACGCGCCCCTGCCGGCCGCGGCGGCCTATCTGATCCGCCACCTCGCCACCGGGCGCGACCTCCCGGCACCGGCGCGCAATGTCATGGACCTCTGGCGTGGCTTTATCGAGGAACAGGCCGCCGGAACGCTGGAAAACCTCGGTACCGTGCTTGCCGATCAGGCAGCCTTTGCCCGTTTCGCCCGGCAGGTGATCTCGGATCTCGGCTATGGTGACCAGTTGGGCGAGGACCCGGACGAGGGGCAGGAGCCCGACGATCAGGAGGGGCAGGACGAGAGCGCCGAGGAAGAGCCCGAAAGCCCCGACAGTACCGGGCAGGAGCAGGACGAGAACGACGATACCGACACCTCGGACGACCAGAGCGAAAGCCAGGATGCCGCCAGCGCCGACATGGCGCTGGACGAGGGTGCCGAGGACAGCATGGACGAAGCGGTCGAACTGCCCGAGGGCGAGGCCCCGCTGGAGCCGCCCCCGCCCGCCCACCATTCCGAGGCCGACCCGAATTACGAGGCGTATTGCACCGAATTCGACGAGGAGATCCGCGCCGAGGATCTGGCGGAGCCGGCCGAACTGGAGCGACTGCGCGCTTATCTCGACCAGCAGCTCGAGCCGCTGAAAGGCGCGGTCTCGCGGCTGGCAAACAAGCTGCAGCGCCGGCTGCAGGCGCAGCAGAACCGCTCATGGCTTTTCGATTTGGAAGAGGGGATGCTGGATGCCGGGCGTCTGGCCCGGGTGGTGGCGAACCCCACCACGCCGCTGTCGTTCAAACAGGAAAAGGACACCGAATTCCGCGATACGGTGGTGACACTTCTGCTCGACAATTCGGGGTCCATGCGCGGCCGGCCGATCTCGATCGCGGCGATCTGCGCCGATGTGCTGGCGCGCACGCTGGAGCGCTGTCAGGTCAAGGTGGAAATCCTCGGCTTCACCACCCGGGCGTGGAAGGGCGGACAGGCGCGCGAGCGCTGGCTGGCCGCAGGACGGGCGCAGCAGCCCGGGCGGCTGAACGATCTGCGCCATATCATCTACAAGAGCGCCGACGCCCCGTGGCGGCGGGTGCGGGCCAATCTCGGGCTGATGATGAAAGAGGGCCTGCTGAAGGAGAATATCGACGGCGAGGCGCTGGAATGGGCGCACCGCCGCATGGCCGCCCGCCCCGAAGCCCGCAAGATCCTGATGGTGATTTCCGACGGCGCCCCGGTCGATGACAGCACCTTGTCGGTCAACCCCTCGAATTACCTGGAAAAACACCTGCGCGACGTGATCGCCATGGTCGAACGGCGCCGCGCGGTGGAGCTTATCGCCATCGGCATCGGCCATGACGTGACACGCTATTACCACCGCGCCGTGACGATCACGGATGTGGAGCAACTGGCCGGGGCGATGACCGAACAGCTTGCCTCCCTGTTCGACACCGACAAGCGCGCGAAAGCCAGGATGATGGGCCTGCGCCGGGCCTGACCGCCACGGGCCATGCAAACCCGCGCCCGCCCCCTGTCGCCGGGGCGTTTTCGCGCTATCTTGACGCCCAAGGGAAAGGAACGTGAACCGATGGCCACTGATCCGCTTTTCATCATCGCCGCCATAGCCGCGCTGGCCGTGCTCGCGATCCTTGCCGCAGGCGTGCTCGGTTTCGCGCGCGGGGGCGAGTTCAACCGCAAGAACGGCAACCGGCTGATGCGCTGGCGCATCGCGGCGCAATTCGCGGCGGTGGTGCTGATCCTCGCCTTTGTCTACTTCCGCGGGCAAGGGGGCTGAACATGGTCGTTCTGAACCGCATCTACACCCGCACGGGCGACAAGGGGGATACGGCGCTGGGCGACGGCGCACGGGTGGCCAAGTATTCCGCGCGCGTGGCTGCCTATGGAACCGTGGACGAGGCCAATGCCACCCTCGGGATGGCCCGGCTCCATGCCGGGGGCGAAATGGACGACCAGCTTGCCCGCATCCAGAACGATATGTTCGATCTGGGCGCGGATCTGTGCCGGCCCGACATGGACCGCGACGCGGAGGCCGAATACACGCCCCTGCGCATGGTCGAAGCACAGGTCGAGCGGCTGGAGGCCGAGATCGACGCAATGAACACCCGGCTGGAGCCCCTGCGCAGCTTCGTGCTGCCCGGTGGCAGCGCGCTTGCGGCGCATCTGCACCTGTGTCGGACCGTCACCCGCCGGGCAGAGCGGCTGGCCGTTGCCCTCGCTGCGGAAGAGGCGGTAAACCCGCTGGCGGTGCAGTATCTCAACCGCCTGTCCGACTGGCTGTTCGTCGCTGCCCGCATCGCCAATGACGAGGGTGGCGCCGATGTGCTCTGGGTGCCCGGGGCAAATCGCTAGACCACGGGCGCGGAGCCCAGGACACGGCACGTCGCTGTGACGAGCCGCGGATCGGCCCGCCCCTAATAGCCGCGCCCGCGGTCCACCAGATGCAGAAGCGGCTCGCCGGCCTCGGCCCTGCGGATGTTCTCGGCGATCACCGGCGCCGCGGTTTCGGGCCGGGTTTCCGAGGCGATATGCGGCGTCACCGTGACCCCGGGATGGGCCCAGAAGGGGTGGGCGGGCGGCAGCGGCTCTTCGCGGAAGACATCAAGCGTGGCATGGGCAAGCTGCCCCGAGTCCAGCGCCGCCAGAAGCGCCGCATCGTCGATCAGCGCCCCGCGGCCCGGGTTGATCAGGAACGCCCCCCGCGGCAGCAGTGCCAGCCGCCGGGCATCCAGAAGGCCGATTGTATCGGGTGTCAGCGGCACCAGCGCCACCACGATCTGCGCACGGGCCAGCACCGCCTCCAGCCCCGCCTCTCCGGCATGGCATTCTATTCCCGGCAAGTCCTTCTGCGTCCGTGACCAGCCCAGCACCGGAAAGCCGAGCCCCCGGAGCGCCGCCGCGCAGGCCTGCCCGAGCGCGCCGAGCCCCAGCATAGCCACCGGCCGCGTCGTCGCCAGCGGCGGGATCACACCGTGGCGCCAGATACCATCCTGCCCGAAAAGATGGGCATCCATGCCGAGGTGATACCGCATCGCGTGGCCGACGACGTATTCCACCATGCCCCGCGTCAGCCCCGGATCGACCATGCGGCACAGGGGCTGGGTCAGGGTCGGGTTGGTCACGATCCGCTCCACCCCCGCCCAGAGGTTCTGAACCATCCGCACCCGCCGGTAGGGGCCGAAATCGCGCAAGCTGCTCAGGGGCATGTAGACGATGTAATCCACCGTTTCAGGCGGTGTGGCCGGATCATCGGTCAGATGCGCGCGCACCCCGGCACCTTCCAGCGCCTGCGCGATCGGCTCGCGATAGGCCTGCCAGTACTTGTCGCTGCCCGCGAAAAGGATCGTGCTGGCCATCTTGTGCGCATCTCCTCAACTTCGGTTCCGGGGGCGGTGGATATGGGCGCTCTGCACCAGCCCGAAGGCGAACATCAGCACCAGCATGGCCGAGCCACCGTAGGATACCAGCGGCAGCGGCACCCCCACCACCGGCGCCAGCCCCATCACCATCGCCATATTGACCATGAAATACAAAAAGAAGGTCGCCGCGACACCAAGGGTCAGGAGCGCCGAAAACCGGTCCTTGTGCTGCAGCGCGATCACGACGCAGAAGACGAGGATCAGCGCATAGAGCAACAGCAGCGACGCACCGCCGACAAAGCCGAATTCCTCGGCCAGCGCGGTGAAGATGAAATCGGTGTGCTTTTCGGGCAGAAAGTTCAGCCGCGACTGGGTGCCCTGCATAAACCCCCGCCCCGACCAGCCGCCCGAGCCCAGCGCGATCTTGGACTGGCTGATGTGATAACCCGCGCCCAGCGGATCGATCGAAGGATCGAGAAAAGCGTCGATCCGCCGATACTGGTAGTCCTTCAGCAACTGCCATTCCGTCCCGCGGGACATCATCACCGCCACCGCCCCGGCCACGCCCAGCGCGATCACCACCGCGAAATAGAGCCAGTGCACCCCGGCCAGAAACATCACCGCAGCACCGCCTGCCAGCAGCAGAAGCGCGGTGCCGAGATCGGGCTGGCGCAGCACCAGAAACGTCGGCAAAAGGATCAGCAAGAGCGCCAGCACCACCCAGACCGGGCGCGAGGCGCGGCGCACGTCGAGCCGGTCGTAATAGGCCGCCAGCGCCAGCACCAGCGTGACCTTGGCCACTTCCGAAGGCTGCAGCCGCATGAAGCCCAGATCGATCCAGCGCTGCGCCCCCATGCCGACAGAGCCGAAGAACTCCACCCAGATCAGCAACACAAGCGACGCGCCATAGGCCAGCCCGGCCATGTTGCGCCAGAACCAGATCGGCACCATGGCGGTGACGAACATCACCCCGAGGCCCAGCGCGAAGCGCCGCATCTGCGGCTCGGCCCATGGCGACAGCGACCCGCCCGCGATGGAATAGAGCATCAGAAAACCGATCTCGGCCACAGCGATCGGCAGCAGCACCAGCGCCCAGTGGAAATAGAGCACCTTCGACAGGCCTGTCGGCGTGCGGGTCACGGTATATTCGAGATAGCTCATCCCCGCGGCCTTTGCGAGATTTCCTGCGGGATCAGGCGGAGCTGCATCTCGCGCTGCATCGTCTCGATCCGGTTGCGCTGGGGCGCAGGATATGCGGACAGCGGCGGCATCCCGCCGTGCAGCGCGAAAAGCGCGATATCGCGCGCGATGGGTGCGGCGACAGCCGACCCGCCGCCGCCATGTTCCACCACCACCGAAACGGCGATACGCGGCGCGGTCTCGGGCGCGAAGGCCACATAAAGCGCATGGTTGCGCCGGTTCCACGGGCGCTGGGCATCGGTGCGGGTCCCGGCGGCACGTTCGGCGGGCGTGATCGAATAGACCTGGCTGGTGCCGGTCTTGCCGGCCATCCGGTAATTCGCATCCACCACGCGCGAGCCGAAGGCGGTGCCGCGCTGGTGGTTCGTCGTCTCGGACATGCCGCGCCGGATGATCGCCAGATGCGCCGGGTCGATATCGAGCGGCGGCGCCTCGGCGCGGGCCTGCTCGATCCCACCGACCGCGCGCACCATGTTCGGCATGACCTGGCGCCCCGTGGCCAGCCGCGCGGTCATCACCGCCAGTTGCAGCGGTGTGGCCAGCACGAAGCCCTGCCCGATGGAGGCGTTGATCGTGTCGCCCACCAGCCACGGCTCGCCCCGGCGCCGCTGCTTCCATTCGCGCGTCGGATTCAGCCCGGAGGCGACCGACGACATCGGAATGTCGAACCGCTGGCCCAGACCCAGCCGCGCGGCCATGTCGTTGATCCGCTCGATCCCGATGCGCTGGCAGATGTCGTAGAAATAGACATCGCAGGATTCCGACAGCGCCGAGACGAGGTTCACCCGCCCGTGCCCGCCGCGCTTCCAGCAATGAAAGCGCCGGCCGGACACATCCATATGCCCGGGGCAGAACACCCGCTCTTCCGGCACGACCTCGCCCGCTTCCAGCGCGGCCAGCGCCGTCACCATCTTGAAGGTGGAGCCGGGCGGATAGACACCCTGCACCGACTTGTCCACGAGCGGGCGGTATTCGTCATCCAGCAGCGCCTGAAAATCCGGCACCGAGATACCGCGGGCAAAAAGGTTCGGATCGTAGGAGGGCGCCGAGGCGATGGCCAGCAGATCGCCCTTTTCCAGATCGATCACGACCGAGGCCGCGCTTTCCCCGTCCAGCCGGGCGCGCGCGAAGTTCTGCAACTGGTGGTCGATGGTCAGATGCACGTTGGCGCCCGGCGTGCCCTCCACCCGGCTGAGTTCGCGCATGACGCGGCCGACGGAATTCACCTCGATCCGGCGCGAGCCCGCACTGCCGCGCAGCACATGCTCCATCCGCCGTTCCACGCCCAGCTTCCCGATCTGGAAGCCGGGGATCTGCAGCACCGGGTCGGGAACCTCCTGTTGCTCCAGATCGCGCTCGCTGACGGCGCCCACATAGCCCACCACATGGGCGAAATCATGGGCCTGCGGATAGATGCGCGACAGGCCCACCTCGGGGGTGATCCCCGGCAGGGCCGGGGCATTGGCGGCGATACGGGCGATTTCTTCCCAGCTCAGCCGTTCGGCGACGGTGACAGGCACGAAGGGGCGATGGCGGCGCACCTCGCGCAGAACCCGCTCGATCGCGTCGTCATCCAGCGGCACCAGTTGTGCCATGCGGCGCAGCACGGCCTCCACATCGCCGGCATCCTCGCGCACGATAACGGCGCGGTAATTCTGTTCGTTGCCGGCCAGCAGGCGGCCGTTGCGGTCCTGTATCACGCCGCGCACAGGCGGGATCAGGCGCATGTTGATGCGGTTTTCCTCGGCCAGCAGGCGGAACTGGTCGGCCTCGTCGACCTGCATGTGGCGCATCCGCAGGGCAAGCGCGCCCACCGCCACGGCCTGCACGCCGCCCAGGATCAGGGCCCTGCGCCCGACGAGCCTTGCGGTATCCTCGGTATCCTTGGCGGGTTTCTTCATAGCGGCCTTCCCAGCGCATCGACCTCACCCGTGGCCGGCTTGCGCACCTTCAGGATAACGTGGCTGATACCCACGACAAGCGGATAGGCCAGAAGCGTGAAGATCATCTGCAGCAGCGCCGGCCCCAGCCCCGGCTGCGGCACCATCAGCATGAAAAGCACCACTCGTTCGATCACCAGCATGCTCAGCGCCACACCGGCCACCAGCGCCCATTCGGTGGGAAAGGTCACCTCGCGCAGAAGCGCCTGCCGCTGGCGCAGGAATTCGGTGCCGATCACCACCAGAAGCGCCCAGAGCCCGGGCGGGCGCATCAGCACCAGATCCTCGATCAGAAAGACCGCCGCCACCAGCAGCGCGGGCATATAGGCCGGACGGCGCAGCACCCATGCGAAGGTGAGGCACAACAGCAGGTCCGGCCCCGGCAGCGAGGCCGGCAAAGTGCTCAGCGGCAGGATACGCACGAACAGCCACAGCGCCGCCAGCGCGACAAACAGGCTCCAGTAGCCCAGCGGGCGGCTGGTGACGGGCTCTGCCATCAGCCCCCGCTCCCGCCGCCATTCGCCGCACTTGCCGCCGGGCGCGACGGCAGCGCCACGCCATCCGGGGGGCGTACCAGCCCGCCCGGGTCGCTGACCCGCTCCACCGGTTGCGAGCGCAGCACCCGCAGGAACTGCAGCCGCTCGTAATCGGCCGACAGGCGCACGCGCAGCCGCCGGTCGGCGCCCTGCGCCACCTCGCCCACCAGAAGCCCCGCCGGAAAGACCCCGCCATCGCCCGATGTCACCACCCGGTCGCCGGGCCGGATCACATCGGGGCTTTCGAGAAAATCGAGCGGCGGCAGCGCGCTGTTGTCGCCGGCCAGCACCGCGCGCTGGCCCGAGGGCTGCACCGTCACCGGTATCCGGCTGTTCGAATCGGTCAGCAGGATCACCCGGCTGGTCTGCTGGCCGACACCCGAGATACGGCCCACAAGGCCGAGCCCGTCCATCGTCGCCCAGCCATCCTGTATGCCGTCGCGCCCGCCCACGTTGAGCAGCACCGACTGCCGGAAGGGCGAGCCGGAATCCGCCAGCACCACGCCGGTGACATGGGTCAGCCGCGGATCGACCCTGAGCTGGTTGAGATCGCGCAACTGGGCGTTTTGCTGTTCCAGTTGCAGCGCCGCCTCGCGCCATGCCCGCATCTGCTGCAATTCGCGGCGCAATTGCTGGTTCTGTTCGTGGATGCGGGCGTAGGACCGGAAATCCTCGACCATCCCGACAAAGCCGGTAACCGGCACCAGCGCCCATTCCATGTTCGGCACCATGCGGTCGATCAGCGCGACGCGAAACCGCTCCACCCGGGGGCTGTCGATCCGCCACAATGCGAAGACGGCCACCAGCGCAAGCACCAGCAGCCCGATCAGGATTCGCCGCACCGGGCGGGCGATGTCTTCGGGTGAGGTCTTGTCCCGTGCCACGGCTGTCTCCTGCCGAAAGCGCGGCGCGCCGGGTCTGCGGCGGCCCGGTGGTGCCGGCGGCTCCGGCCTTGTGCTAGCTTTCGTAGTCTATGGCATGGCGCAGTTGCTTTTCATATTCCAGCGCCTTGCCGGTGCCGATGGCCACACAATTCAGTGACTCGTCGGCGACCGAGATCGCAAGCCCCGTCTGTTCGCGCAGTGCCAGATCAAGTTCGCCCAGCAGCGCGCCGCCGCCGGTCAGCATCACGCCGCGATCCACGATATCGGCGGCAAGGTCGGGCGGCGTGGCCTCCAGCGCCATCATCACGGCCTCGCAGATCGTCTGCACCGTCTCGGCCAGCGCCTCGGCCACCTGCGCCTGGCTGATCTCGATCTCCTTCGGCACGCCGTTGAGCAGGTCGCGGCCACGGATTTGCAGCACCGCGCCGCGCCCGTCGTCGGGCATCCGCGCCGTGCCGATGGAGGTCTTGATCCGCTCCGCCGTGGCCTCGCCGATCAACAGGTTCTGCTGGCGCCGCAGGTAGGAGATCACGGCCTCGTCCATCCGGTCGCCCCCCACACGGACCGAGCGCGCATAGACGATGTCGCCAAGGCTGAGCACCGCAACCTCGGTCGTGCCGCCGCCGATATCGACGACCATGCTGCCGGTGGGATCGGTAATCGGCATGCCCGCGCCGATGGCCGCGGCGATGGGCTCCGATATCAGCCCGGCGCGGCGCGCGCCCGCCGACAGGACCGATTGGCGGATCGCGCGCTTTTCCACCGGCGTCGCGCCGTAGGGGACGCAGACGATCACCTTGGGCTTGGAAAAGGCGGTGCGCTTGTGAACCTTGCGGATGAAATGCTTGATCATCTCTTCGGCCACGTCGAAATCGGCAATCACGCCGTCGCGCATGGGCCGGATCGCCTGAATCGAGCCGGGGGTACGGCCGAGCATCAGCTTGGCATCCTCGCCCACGGCCAGCACCTGCTTGACCCCGTCCCGGACGTGATAGGCGACCACCGAAGGCTCGTTCAGGATAATCCCCTGCCCCTTGACATAGACCAGCGTGTTCGCTGTGCCGAGGTCGATCGCCATGTCGGACGAGAAGAGGCCCGAAAAGAACATGTCTGAGGATTCCTGTCTGACGCCCGCAAGGGTTTGGGCCGCGATTCTGCGGGCAGATCGCGGAACGCGCACTTATAGGCCCCCGAGCCTTCGCCCGTAAAGGGGCGGGGCCGAAGTGACCGGCAGCAATCCGCCCGAATCGCTGGCGCGGCGTGCCGCGGGTCCTGCGGCTGCACCCCTTGCCCGCGCGGCGGC
>SKUV01000312.1 GCA_007129775.1 Paracoccaceae bacterium
CCCGTCTGCGATCCTGTATCCGCTCTGTCCTGCCATCGCCCGGCCCCCGGTCAATGCCGGAAATGGCGCATGCCGGTGAAGACCATGGCGATACCGGCCGCGTCGGCGGCTGCGATCACCTCTTCATCGCGCACCGACCCGCCGGGCTGGATCACCGCCGTCGCCCCGGCCTCGGCCGCCGTCATCAGCCCGTCGGCGAAGGGAAAGAAGGCATCAGAGGCCACGACCGAGCCTTGGGTAAGCGGTGCGGGCAGGCCCAGCGCCTCGGCCATGTCCTGCGCCTTGCGCGCGGCGATGCGGGTGCTGTCCACCCGGCTCATCTGGCCGGCGCCGATGCCCACGGTGGCGGCGTCCCTGGCATAGACGATGGCGTTCGATTTCACATGCTTGGCCACCGTCCATGCGAAAAGCAGATCGTCAAGCTCCGCCTCGGAGGGGGCGCGTTTCGTCACGACCCGCAGCGCGTCGCGGCGCAGGCGGCCTTTGTCGCGATCCTGCACAAGAAAGCCGCCTGCCACCTGCCGGAACGCCAGCCCCGGCGCGGCCGGATTGGCCAGCCCCGCGGTGGTCAGCAGGCGCAGGTTCTTCTTCGCGGCAAAAACCTCGATGGCCGCATCGTCGGCGCCCGGGGCGATGACGACTTCGGTAAAGATGCCGGCGATGGCCTCGGCGGTGGCCACGTCGAGCCGCTGGTTCAGCGCGATGATCCCGCCGAATGCGCTGGTGCGGTCGCAATCGAAGGCGCGCCCGTAGGCTTCGGCGAGCGTCGCGCCGCGCGCGACGCCGCAGGGGTTGGCGTGTTTGACGATCACGCAGGCCGGCCCGTCCGCGGGCAGGAATTCCGACACCAGCTCAAAGGCCGCATCGGTGTCGTTGATATTGTTGTAGGAAAGTTCCTTGCCCTGCTGCTGCACGGCGCTGGCCACGCCGGGCCGGTCGCTGCCGTCGCGATAGAAGGCGGCGGCCTGATGGGGGTTCTCGCCATAGCGCAGGGGCTGCGCGAGGCGGCCCGCCAGCGTCCGGCGGCGCGGCACCGCCTGCCCGAAGGCCCCGGCCATCCAGGTCGACACCGCCGCGTCATAGGCCGCGGTGCGGGCATAGGTGGCCTGCGCAAGCCCGCGGCGAAAGGCCAGTGTCGTGGCGCCGCCGTTGGCCTCCATCTCGGCCAGCAGGGGGGCGTAATCCTCCGGGTCGGTGACCACGGCGACAAAGCCGTGATTCTTGGCCGCCGCGCGCAGCATCGCCGGGCCGCCGATATCGATATTCTCGATGGCCGTGGCCTCGTCGGCGCCGGCGGCGATTGTCGCCTCGAACGGATAGAGATTGACCACCAGCAGGTCGATCGGCGCGATCCCGTGCGCCTGCATCGCCGCCACATGCGCGCCGTTGTCGCGCAGCGCCAGAAGCCCGCCATGAACCGCCGGGTGCAGCGTCTTGACGCGCCCGTCCATCATCTCGGGAAAGCCGGTCAGATCGGCCACGTCGCGCACCTCCAGCCTCTCTTCCCGCAGCGCCGCCGCCGTGCCCCCGGTTGAAACCAGTTCGACCCCGCGCGCCGCCAGTGCGCGGCCCAGATCAGTCAGGCCGGTCTTGTCGGACACGGAAATCAGCGCGCGGCGCAGCGGAACGGTATCACTCATGCGGGGTCATCCTCGGTAAGGCCGGCGGCAGGATGGTGTCGTCCTCAAAGGCCAGCGGGTCGTCATATTCGGTATCGCGCAGCGCAAGCGGCGTATCCTGTGCCTTGGCCAGCGACCATGCGATGCGCTGCGCGGGCTCCAGCGCGGCGCCGGCCAGCACGATCTGCTGCGTGGCCCGGGGCGCGACCCTCCCTTTTTCCAGAAAGACCGAAGGTTCAAGGGCAATCGACACCCCATCGGCCCGAAACACCCAGATTTCGCCCGAGCGCAGCGCCAGCGACACCGCCTTGCCGCCCATGTCGAGCGTGGCATCCACATCCGGGTGCAGATGAAACCGCAGGGCAAAGCGCACCCCCTGCAGGGCGCCGGCATCCAGCACCCGGGCAAAGCGCGCCTTCTGGTCGGGGCTGCGCGCGATGAGCGAATCGTCGCCCATCAGGATGCGGCCATCCTGCGACAACGCGAGGTTGCGCAGATGCAGCAGGCCGTGGGTGGCGGCATAGCCGTCATGGCCCATGGTCAGATGCGCCCCCTCCGGCCCGGCTGTGCTCTGCACCAACACCTCGTTCGGGGCCTCGGACAGCCATTCCGCCGCCTCCGCCCCGCTGTGCCCACGCCCGAGCCGGGCGGAGGAATAGCCCTCGATTGCGAGGGTCGAATGGGAGGCCGTTGCCCGCCCCGCCCGGCGCCACTCCGGCCCGAAGGGACCGCCCGCGCCGCAATTCACGATCAGCGGCCGGCGGCCGGAGGTCAGTTCGAAAGCGAGGGTGGAGGCATGGGCGCGGGCAGAGACCGGACCGGTGGGCGGGCGGGCGGCATCGACGATGACACTGGTGCGCCCGCCGGCCATGCGGGCATAGCCCATCGCCGCGGTCCCGCGTACCATGGGCCTGGTGCCCGCCGCCGCCAGCGCCTGGTCCAGTTGCCCCGGCGCCCCGGCGCCGCCGCCGTGAAACCGCGCAAGCCCGCCATCGGCATGGCGCAGGCTGCGCAGGGTCTCGGCCATGGCGGCGATGGCGGCGGCATGGGGCGCGGCGGGGGCGCGGCCGGCCGCGTCCAGCGCCTGCGCGGCCCAGACCAGCAGCGTGAAGCATTCCAGCAATTCCTCGGGGTTGCGGCTGGCGATGCCCCCGCGCCGGTCGATCTGTTCGGCGCAGTCGCGGCCGAGCGCGGCGGTGGCAGGCTCCACATGCCGGCCGGCCCCGATGAGCGACAACCCGGCGTAGAGCAGCCCGGTCAGCGCCTCGAACCGCGCAAGGCCCGGTGTTGCGGCCTCGGCCCGCGCCTCGACAAAGGCCGCCTGCACCGAAAGCGCGCGGAAAAAAGCCTCCGCCCGGTCGCGCGGCAGGCCCGACAACAGGAAGGGCGCGTGGTGGATCCAGCGGATCAGCCGGCGCCCGGCCAGTTGCGGCGTCCAGCCCGGCCCCTCGCCACGGCCGAAACGGTCGATCCAGTCCACCAGCCATTCCTGCGCGCGGGCCCGGGCGGGCGCATCGCCCAGCGCGGCCAGATCGTCGAGCCAGCCGAAGCCGTGCAGGGCGGCCTCGAAATCCGGATGCGGGCTGGTCACATCCCACAGCTCGGCACCGTCGGAGATGCCGGGCGCGGTCACGAGATAGCCTTCGAACAGCAGGTTGCCGGCCA
>SKUV01000225.1 GCA_007129775.1 Paracoccaceae bacterium
AACGCTCTCGCCGGGGGCCAGCGGCTCGGTGATCGCGATGTTGCGCACCGTGAGCACTTCGGACCCGCTCCAGCCCGGGCGCCCGCGCGAGAACAGCACCTGTTCGATCCAGCCGCCTTCGGCCGGGGCGTTGCCCTCGTTGCCCGCGCGCCACGAGATGGTGATCTCGCCGCCCGGCACCCAGTCTTCCAGATCGGGCAGGATGATCTCTTGCGCCACAAGGTTCGGAAAGGCCGCATCCAGCGCCTCGACCTGCAGCCGGGCGGCGTTGTCATACTCGGCCAGCCCGTCGGCGGAGCTTTCCGGCACCACGTTGAGGGCATCGGTGATCACCAGAACCTCGATCTGGCCGGTGCCGTCGAGCCCTGCGGGCAGATCGACCTCGGCCTGCCGCGCGATGCTGCCACCGGGCGCCAGACCCGCGCCGCCGGGATCAAGCGGCAGAAGCCGGGCATCCAGCAGCGCGCCGGTTTCCGCGTTGCGCACCACGAGCCGTTCGGCCGGGCTGCCCGGCGCGATGGCGGATCCTTCGTTCGTTGTGGTCCATTCCAGCGTCAGGCTGCCGCCGGCCATCGCCGTGCCCGTCGCGCGCAGGTCGCGCACCACGAGGTTGGCGCCGTCCTCGCCGCCGGTCTGCGGCAGGGCCACCGCGTCGGGCGCCAGCCCCTCGATCAGCATCAGCCGGGCCGATTGCGCCGGATCGTTCGCCCCGCCCGTGCCGCGGGCCTGCACGAGGATGCGGCCATCCTCGGGCAGGGCAAAGCGCAGCGGCGTGCCAAGCGCGCCTTGCGCGATCTCGCGCCCGGCCATGTCCTTGACCAGCAGGTTGCCCGATGCGCTGCCCCATGCCGGCGCAAGGACCACCTCGGTCCCGCCGGTGCCCTGATGGCTGAAGAGCGCCACGTCATTGGCCGGCGACAGGCGCAGATGCACCGGCAGACCGGCGTCGATGGAAGATGCCTCCGCCCCGCGCGTCAACGCGAGGCTGCCCGGCTCCGTGCCAGTGATGCGCAATACATGCTCGCCCGGCTTCAGCCGCCAGAGCGGTTGTTGGTTGCTGCCCGACCCCGTCAGAACGGCCCCGTTCGGCCCTGTCAGTTCCCATTCGCTGTCCGGATCGGCGTCGAGAAGCGACATCTGCACGTAATCGCGCTCGTCCAGCGTGAATCGCACCTGCGCGATACCCGCAGCGCCGGGATCGAGCGCTATACGCTCGCCGAAGGCGGGTTCGGTCACCGGCCCTTTCGCCAGCCGCTGCAGCATCGAGGGTTCACTGGCGGAAGTCCGCGTCCGTTCCAGCAGCAGATAAGCGGTGCCCGCCGGCAGGTCCGACAGATCATAGGGCATGTCGCCGTCCCGCCAGACGCGCGGTCCGATGCGATAGCCTTGCGCATCGATCACCGTTATCGCCGCGCCGCTCATGTCGTCGAGGGTCAGCACTTCGCCTTCGCCGCCGTCGCGGTCGATGCGCAGAAGATCCAGACGCAGCACGCCGGCGGTGTCGATCGGCACGACTTCGAACGCGCCGCCGGGGGGCAGGCTTTCGGCGCCCGACAGGCTGCGCAGGGCAATGCTGGCTTCGAAAAGGTTGTTGGTCGCGTTCGTCGCGCGCACCAGAAGCGTGTAGTCGCCCGCCTCCAGCCGCAGCGCGTCGAGATCTCTGTCGTCGAAGCGCCGCGTGTCGATCAGCCGGTCGCCCTGCCACAATTCCCAACTAAGGCCGCTGTCCCAGCGGCCCGGTTCGATGAACACGATCTCTTCTTGATCCAGCGACACATCGAAGACATGTGTGCGGCCGGGGATGTCGATCGGGGTATCACGCCTCGTATCGAGCGGCAGGGCTGCGCGCACAGGCTCCACCCGGCGCAGGGCAAAGGTGAAATCCCTGGGCGCGGCCTGTGAAAACGGCCCTGCGACCACAAGATGATAGCGGCCGTCCTGCGGCAGTGTCACCGGCGTCAGCGTGCCGGGCGAATTGCTGCTGGAGTTGGTATTGCGCAGCCGTTCGCCATCGGGCGCGATCAGATTCAGCCGAAGCTGGCCGCCCTCATGGGCGAGCCCTTCGAGCCAGAAGGTTTCGCCGGCTGTGCCCTCGAAACTGTAGATCTGCGCGCCGTTGCCCGGATCGACACTGATGGTGGTCTCGGTGTCGATGGCCAGTTCCGCGCCCGCACCCAGATCGACGAGGCGAAAGCTGTAGTCGATGACGCCGCTTGTCGGCCCTTCGAGGAAAAAGACATGGCGTCCGGCGTCGAGTTCCACGACGCTCGGCGCGCCGCCTCCACCGCTGTTCGCCGTCAAGAAATTCATCGTGCCGAACACGTCTTCCATCCGGAAGAAAAGGTTCGATGCGCCGCTCAGCGGGTCGAACAGCAGCCGGCGCGGACTGTCGATCTCCAGCACATAGCGGTTGGCCGTGCGATTGTTGTTTGTAGATATGTCGCGGCTGTCGAAGGTGCCCGAATAAATCTCGCCGAGTTCCAGCGGTGGTTGGGCCATGGGTGTCGGCGTGATTTCGATATTGTCGAAATCGTGCTCGGCCACCGCGTTGGCGCTTGTGGACGCGCGTAGCGCGAACCGGCCTTCGCCGGGCGTGAACCGGCCGCCGACGAAGGCACCGTCAAGCAGCGTCACCTCATCCTCGCCGGGCCGGGTGAGAAACAGCGATACCGCGACCCCGCCGATGGTGTGTTCGAGCGTGAACCGCATCCGCGAGAAATCCGTCACCGCGAGGCTTTCGGCGAGGTCGTGCGAGCCAAGGTTCTGGGTGCCGCGCCGAAGCGTCAGACGGTTGGTCTCGTCGCCGCTGGCATTCCGTTCGATCGTGACATCGAGGTAAAGCGCCTCGTCATAGAGGCTGCGCGTCGACCAGACCGATTCGAACGGCACCGCGCCGGTATCGCCCAGCGTATCGGCGGGCAGCCACGCGATGCTGAACCCGTTGCCCTGTGGGCCTGCGCCGTCAGGAGTGGCGGCGCGATAATCGAAGGCCAGTTCGATCGCGTCGAGATCGCCCTCGTGCACCCGGTCGAACAGCACCACATTCGCGGCGTTCGGGTCGGTCAGGCCGGTCAGTCGCAGAAACCGCCCGCCATTCTCGTCAACCAGGCGCGCGCTGTTGCCCCGCTCGTTGTCCAGCACAAAGCCGATGCCCGGTGTGTCGAAATCGGCCGTCGTTTCGCCAAGAGTGGGGAAACGGCCGTCATGGTCGAGCACGAAGCGGTGAGAATCGTTGGTGTTCGCGACGGTTTCTTCGGCATTGATGGGGCCGGAGAAGATGACATACCAGCGGCCTTCGCCGTTCAGCACCAGTGACGGGCTGTTGAAGGGCTGGGTATTCGAAAAGGCGATATCGCCCGCCTGCGAGACGATCTGCACGTTGCCGGAAAAGTTCGGGCCACCGGCGCGGTCGAAATCCACCCGCGTGCGGTCCGGCACGTCCACCGCATAGACGGCCACGCCGCGCTGGGTGTCGAACAGCCGGCCGCTCGCTTCCTCGTTCAGGGCAACCTCGCTGGCTATGTCGCGGGCGTCGTGCAGTGCGACGCGGTAGTCGATCGCCGCCGACACGGTGCCGAAATTGGATATGCGCAGCGCGTAATCGCCGGGCCCCAGCGTCAGAATGCGCGGGATGCTGTTGCTGGTCGCGTCGTTGAAGGTCCTCGTGCCGGTCATCGAAGCGCCGGATGCATCGACGATTTCCCAGCGCAGGCTGGTGGCTCCGCCCCGCCAGTCGACGATCAGGTCGGCCTCGTCGTCGAGTGTGAAGGCATGGCTCCTGGTCACGCTCGAAGCAGGGATGCTGCCTTGCATCTCGACCGACAACTCGATCGGCTCGACCTCGACTTCGGTGTCGTGGAGCGTGAATTGCCGCGAAATCGGCACGGATGTGTCGCCGTGGATGAGCAGCAGATGGGTACCGGCCCGTTCCGTGCCGGACGAGCCGGTCGGAGGAGCTTGGATGCTGGAGGTCGTGCCCGCCTCCAGCAGAGTCCAGTTCAGATCGCTGCCCGCAAGGCCGCTCAGGGAATAGTCGCGCCCGGCCTCTGCCTCGAAGCGGAAGACGGCACCCAGCCGCCCGCTCGGCAGGTCAAGGTTTGCCGCTTCTCCCGGAACGATTTCGGGAAAGACCTCCGGATCGGTCAGATCGAGCAGCCGCAGCGCGAAATCACCCGCAGCGGTGCCGAAATTTCCCGGTGTCAGGGTCAGGACATGCCGCCCCGCGCCCAACGCCAGAAGGTCGGCCTGAGTGAAACCCGGCGAGATCTGGCGATTGGCCACGACCTCGCCCGCCGGGCCGGTCACCATGATCCGGTGCTGGAGGTCGCCGACAAGCTGCGGCAGAAACAGCCCCGGCTTGTCGAGATCCAGCACGATCTGCGAAATGCCGTCCCGGACGTCGTTGCGCCCGAGGATAAGGTCGTCGGCGATCGGCTCCAGCGGGGCGCTGCCGCCATTGCCCGCCCGGTTGAACAGCAACTCGCCGAAGCCTTCGGAGAAATCGAGCGCCAGTTGCAAGGCCGGGTCGTCAAGATCGGCTGTTCCGGCATGGCCGGCCGCCAGCGTGGCTGCATCGACCTCGCCGCTGCGCAGGGCGAGGCCGTGCAGGCGCCCGTGAAACCTGTTGTCGGTCTGCAACCTCGGCAGCCCGCCGACCACAAGCGCGCCGGGGTCGGCGAACCAGCTTTCGGAAACGACCGCGCTGCCAACCTGTTCGCCATTGACGAACAGAAACGCGCGGCCGGCGTCACGGTCCAGCGTGATATCGACCTCGATGCGCGTGTCGGCCGACCGCTCGCCCGGTTCCGTCAGCGTCACGTAGGTGGGAGCGCCGGAGTTGTTAAAGCCATTCTGGAACCGGGCGAAGACCTGGTTGTCCCTGTTGACGCTCAGCGCCATGACCTCGAGCCCGTCCTCCTCGCGCAGCAGCGTGGCGATGTTCTGCCGCCGGTCGACGGTATCCAGCGAAAAGCTGGCGCTGAGCGTCGTGATCCGCTCGATATCGCCGATGATGTCGGACGACAGGTGCGCGCTTTCGATGCCGCGCAGGTTGAGCCCGCCGCCGTCGGCGGCGTCGATCCAGTCGGGACTCCAGGCTTCGGCGGTGATGGTCTGCGGAATTTGCGGCCCGGTTCGGAGGGCGGCGCGAAACCGCACGGGTTCCGTGAGATCAGAAGTACTGCCGCCCTCGAAGGCGATGAAATAGCGCCCGTCGTGGGGCAATTCGATATCTGAAAAGGCGTTGAGCGTGTTCTCCAGGATCAGGCGCGCGCCGGTTTCATCGTAGACCGCCACGCGGACGCTGCCCTGCGACGGACCGAGCGGCGCCCAGGCGAGGGAAAGCGGCAGATCGCGCTTGCCGTCGATGGCGAACACCGCCGCTGAGCCCGTGCCCGGCAGCGTCACCTCGCGCAGCGGCCCGTCCAGCGCGAGATCCTCGACCGTGTCGAGATCGATCAGCCGAAATCCGTGGCGGCCGCTGCCGGTTGCTTCGAAAACGTGGCGCCCGGCCTCCAGATGGAGCACCGTTCCGCGTTCGCTCAGGCTGCGGCTTTCGCCCTGCGGATCGATGAGTGTGAGCGCGCCGACGATCCTGTCCACATAAATCGACCGCGGCGTGTCGAGGTGGAGTTCGTAAAATGCGCGGCCGAGGCCCGAGGCGATATCCGCACCGATTGGCAGCCCCTCGTAGGTGGCGCGCCCCGCGGGCCCGGTGGTGGTGGCGAGCAAATTGTCGGGATCGTCGAAGCCATAGGCCAGCACGGCGGCGCCGGCACCGCTGTCGCCGCCAAAGCGTGCGGCGACCGCAGCGTCGTCGAGCGCGGCGTCATGGAGCACGAATTCCGCCAGCTGTCCGCGAATCGGGTCCACAACCGTTGTGTCGGGCCCCGAAATCCGGATTTCGCGTGAATTGGCGAGGCCGAGGCCGTTGCGGCTCGTCTCGCCCAGCCTCTGGCCGTCGAGGTAGAGCCTCACCTCGGCGTTGGACCGGTCGCCCACAAGCGTGACATGGTGCCAGCGCCCGGCCTCGAAGGCGCCGGCTGCGCTGCTGACACTGGCATTGGTCGTGCCGGCGCGCACCGTCCCCTGCAGGCGACCGTCGGGATGGACCTGCACAAAAAGGTTGTTGGCGCTGCTTGGCCCGGGCTGCACGATCAGGGGTATTCGGTTTGACCCGATGCTGGTGAGGAAAAACCGCGCCTCGATCGTGAAATCACCCCGCAGGTCGACCTCGCCGGCGGGATCGATCTGCAGGCTCGTGCCCGGCTGCAGGGCAACCGCTCCGTCCGGGCCTTCGGGCCCGTCGGCCGCGATTCGCGGGGCGGCGCCCTGGCCGGGGGCGATCTGCGGACCTTCGAGCACGGCCGGAGACGGGTAGCGCAACGTCAGCGTGACCGAACCCGTCAGTGACCCCGGCGGCTCGATCGCCAGCCACAGCGGCCCGGCATCCTGCGGCAGGGTCACGCTGGTGCTCGACGTCTGCGGCGCTACCGCCTGGCCCTCGGCATCGAAAAGCTGCATCCTCCGCCACGAGCCGCCGCCTGACACCAGAACCTGATCGTCATCCGGCCCGGGATCGAGCCGCACCACCTGCATCCGGTGCGCGGGGTCGAAGACCAGTTCCAGCGCCTCCGCGCCCAGCACCGGCGCATCGGCAAAGCCCGGCAGGGTGAGGTCGAAATCATGGGTGTTGTTGGAGGTGTTGCGAACGGTCAGGATGTATTCCGCCCCATCCTCCGTAATCAGAGACAGTTCGGAATTCTGGCTGGCAGAAAAGCCCGACCGCAGGCTTTCGTTGCGAAACTGCACCTCCGCGCGTTCACCGGTTCCTGGGCCGGTGATGTGCCAGCGCAGGTTGCTGCTTTGCCAGCCATCGACGAGAAGCGGCGCGCCGTCGCCGATGATCCGGAAACTCCTGACCTCTTGCGCCAGAAGCGTTCCGCTGACGGAGTCCCCTGGGCCGAGAAGCTGGTCATCGGCGGTCCAGCCGCGGAATGTCGATGACAGCGTGACATCGCCGGATTGCCATGTGGAGGTGCGACGCAACGCAACAAGGAACTCGCCCGCCCCTTGCGCGCCCACCGACAGCGCGCCGTCGCCGGTGTTGCCGCCCAGAAAGGTGCCGTCCGGGGCAATCGCGACCATCTGGATGAAGTTCGTGCTGCTTTCGAGCGAGAGGGCACCCGCTTCGGTCGCGCCGATTGCCACCAGAGTCCACGCCCCGGTGCCCTGGGGCATCCTCACCACCGCGTCTCTGCCGGTCATGGCCTGCACGGCAGAGGCGGCGGAGCGCAGCGCAAATTCGTAGTTCCGGGAGGCGATGGTCAGCGCCTCGATCCGCAATTCCCAATCTCCGGCCTCCAGCCTCATGCCGGCCACGCCGTCGGCTGGCAGGGCGCGGCTGGTGCCGTCCTGTCCGATCAGCGTCATGCGGTGGTCGGCAGAGCCGTCGCTGTGCCAGAACAGCGTCGTGTCTTCGGTCAAGCGCAGGTCGTGGATATGCACGCGGCTGTCGGCGCCGACGGTCTGGCCGGAAATGGCCTCGTCGATCCGGGCGGTGAAGCGCGTCTCGGGCGCGTCAGCAAGCGCGCCTGCGGCCTCGCGCAGCAAAAGGCTGACGGTATCGGGCGCGTCCTGGTTTCTAGAGCCTTCGATCACCAGACGATAGCGGCCCGTTTCGGGCATAGCGGACAGAAGGGTGTTGCGCAGGATCGGCACCTGCGAGATGACCTCGCCCGAGGGCGACACGAGGGTAACCTGCCAGTCGCTGTCGAGGCCGGGCGCGACGATTTCGTATTGCGAGCCCGCTTCGGCGTCGAAATGCAGCACCCGTGCCTCGCGCGCGGTGTCCTGCGTGATCTCCTGCGCGCGCCCGACCTCCAGTTCCTCGCTCAGCGTGATGTCGAGAAGGCGAAAGGCATAATCGCCCGTCACATCCGGCCCGCCCGAGACGGTCAGACGATAGCTGCCGGGCCCCAGCGCGAGGATGGGGTCGTCGAGCCGCGCGATTTCGCTGTCGTCGAAGTCCTCTCCGGCAAGCGACTCGCCGGCCTCGGTCGTCAGTTCCCACGACAGACCCGGTGGTGCATCGCGGGCGTCCATCAGCAGATCGCGCGGCTCGGTCAGGGTAAAGGTATAGGTGTCGGTCTCGCCCGGAACGGCGATCCGCGCCTCCACCGGCAGAAAATCCGCCGACAGCAGCAGCCGGTTTTCAAGAGTGTCGAACTGGAAGGCCGCGGCAAGTTTCTGCCAGCGCCTAGAAGGGCTGCGGCGTTCCTTCGCCGGCTGCGGGGGGGCGCCCTGCGCCTTTCCCTCGAATCCCATTATTGCCTTCCCCTCTTCGGGTCCGCGCGCTGACCCGAAGTCTCTGGCTTCGCCCGCAGGCACCGTCCGGCGCCTCACTCGCAATGCGAGCATAATGGCCGCGCGGGCGTCGAAGCAACCTTCGGCTGACGCCGGATCACGAAAAAAGCATAATTCTACAATGATATCGGCGCGCCAGGCGCAACTGCTGGCAAGGCGGGGTGCGGCATGCTCTGCGCGGGCCGCTTCTTGACCGCCCTCGCCCGGTGTCATAGGTCAGGGCTACGGGCGGGTATGGTGAAATGGTATCACAAGAGCCTTCCAAGCTTAAGGTGCGGGTTCGATTCCCGCTACCCGCTCCAGACCCCACTGTGATCTGGCGTTGATCGCGACGCGCCGCAGCGTCGGCCCGGCAGCGGCTGTAAAGCGCACCTCCCGGCGAGGGGCCGCTTCGCCGCAGGGGCGGTGCTTGCCCGCCGGTCGCGTTCGTCATAAACCCGGATGATTGCTGGCGACCGAACGGGGCGACGATGGCCGATACCGGGCCCGCGCAGGAAGAGCGCGCAACTTCCAGGAACATGGGCGCATTGCGCACGCTCTTGCCATTCCTGCGCCCTTATCGGGGGTTGGCCTTGGCGGCGCTGGCGGCGCTGGTGGCGACGGCGGTCGTATCGCTGGCGCTGCCGCTTGCGGTGCGCCGTGTCGTCGATGGCTTCGATCAGGGCGAGGCCGCGCTGCTCAACGCCTATTTTGCCGGGGCGCTGGGCGTTGCGGCCCTGCTCGCCTTCGGAACGGGGCTGCGCTATTACCTCGTCACCCGATTGGGTGAACGGGTTGTGGCCGATATCCGCAAGGCGCTGTTCGATCGCATGATCGGCATGTCGCCTACCTTCTACGAACGGATCATGACAGGCGAGGTGCTGTCGCGCCTGACCACCGACACCACGCTGATCCTGTCGGTGATCGGGTCTTCGGTGTCGATCGCCCTGCGCAACGCGCTCCTGCTGATCGGCGGGCTGGTGATGCTGACGCTGACCTCGCCCAAGCTGACGGGGTTCGTGCTGCTGCTGGTGCCGGCGGTGATCGTGCCGATCGTGCTGCTGGGCCGGCGGCTGCGCAAGCTCTCGCGCGAGAATCAGGATTGGATCGCGGCCTCGTCCGGCAAGGCGTCGGAAGCGCTGCAGGCGGTGCAGACAGTGCAATCCTTCACCCACGAAGCCGACAGCATCGCCGAATTCGCCCGGGTCACCGAGACCAGTTTCGACGTGGCGCGCAGGCGTATCCTGACCCGCGCGGTCATGACGGTGATCGTGATCGCGCTGGTGTTCTCGGGTATCGTCGGCGTGCTGTGGTCCGGGGCGCAGGATGTGCGCGCCGGGGTGATGACCCCGGGCGAGCTCGTCCAGTTCGTCATCTATGCGGTGATCGTCGGCGGCTCGGTCGGTGCCCTGTCCGAGATCTGGGGCGAGTTGCAGCGCGCCGCCGGCGCGAGCGAGCGTCTGTCGGAGCTTCTGGGCGCAGAGGATACCGTGGAGGACCCGGTCACGCCCCGCCGCCTGACTGATCCGATCCGGGGCGAGATCGCCTTTGATGGTGTGCGGTTCCACTATCCCAGCCGGCCACTGCAGGCTGCGCTCGACGATGTGTCCTTCCGCGTGCGGCCGGGCGAGACGGTGGCGCTGGTCGGCCCCTCGGGCGCTGGCAAGAGCACGATCATGCAACTGATCCTGCGCTTCTATGACCCGGCGGCGGGCCGCATCACCCTCGACGGAACCGATATCCGCGACCTCACGCGCAGCGACCTGCGCCGCCACATGGCACTTGTGCCACAGGATCCGGTGATCTTTGCGACAACAGCGCGCGAGAACATCCGCTTCGGCCGCCCCGGGGCGAGCGACGCCGAAGTGGAGGCCGCTGCCCGGGCCGCCGCGGCCCATGATTTTCTGGCCCGCCTGCCCGAAGGCTACGACACCCAGCTTGGCGAACGCGGGGTGCTGCTGTCGGGGGGGCAGAAACAGCGGGTGGCGATTGCGCGCGCGATCCTGCGCGATGCGCCGGTGCTGCTGCTGGACGAGGCCACCAGCGCGCTGGACGCCGAATCCGAACGCGCGGTGCAGCATGCAGTCGAAAAGCTGTCGCAAGGCCGCACCATGCTGATCGTCGCGCACCGTCTGGCCACGGTAAAGCAGGCCGACCGCATCCTCGTCTTCGAGGATGGCCGGATCGTGGCCAGTGGCAGCCACGATGCGCTGGTGGCGCAAGGCGGGCTGTACGCGCGGCTGGCGCGGCTGCAGTTCACCGACGGGATCGCCGCCGAATGACGTGCTGATGCCGGCCAACGCCGCAGGCGACGGGGGCGGCTATCGCGGGCCCTTGCGGTTCCGCCCGGAAGGCCGGTGCAACGCGGCGCCCCGGGCGGGTGCACGCTGCTGCCGCGCCGGCTGCAACCGTGGGGCACGACATATTCGCCGCAGACTGCGCCATTCTTGCCCGCAGCGGGGCGATTGGCGTTTTGCGCCCGGGTTTTTTCTGTGCTACGACCTGTGCAAATGCGCCGTCGCGCCGCATGACGGGCCCCTTTTCCGGCCCCTGTCCTGCCGGCTGCTGCGCGAGAAGATGGGGTAGCAGGACATGGCATCGCTTGGGGATGCGGCAGCGCAGCGCGGCCCTTTGGCCGGGAGAGGTGCAGGCCGTCGGTCAGGCAAGGTGGCTCGGTTTGCGGGCACGCTGATTCTGGTGGCGGCGCTGACCGCTTGCGGCACCCGCAGTCAGGAGCCCGATCTGGAAGGCTTCAGCGCCGAAGAGATCTTCCGCCGCGGCGAATACGAACTGGAAGTCGGCAGCCGCGCCGACCGGGCGGTGCGCTATTTCTCCGAGGTGGAGCGGCTATATCCCTATTCGCAATGGGCCAAGCGCGCGCTGATCATGCAGGCCTTCGCCCATCATCGCGACCGCGAATACGAAGAGGCGCGCGCCGCCGCCCAGCGGTTTCTGGATACCTATCCGGGGGATGACGAGGCCGCCTATGCCCAATACCTGCTGGCGCTGTCGTTCTATGACCAGATCGAGGATGTGGGCCGCGATCAGGGCATCACATTTCAGGCCCTGCGCGCCCTGCGCGAGGTGATCGAGCGTTATCCCGACAGTCAGTATGCGCGCTCCTCCATCCTCAAGTTCGACCTTGCCTTCGACCACCTTGCCGGCAAGGAGATGGAGATCGGCCGCTACTACCTCCGGCGCGGGCATTACAATGCCTCGATCAACCGCTTCCGCGTGGTGGTCGAGGATTTCCAGACCACGACGCACACGCCCGAGGCGCTGCACCGGCTGGTGGAAAGCTATCTTGCGCTCGGCCTGACCGATCAGGCCCAGACGGCTGCGGCCATCCTCGGCCACAATTTCCAGTCCAGCCCGTTCTACGGCGACAGTTTCAGATTGCTGACCGGGCAGGGCCTCGCGCCCGACGCGGCGGGCGAGGGCTGGCTGCGCGACATCTATCGCCAGACGATCCTTGGCCAGTGGCTCTGATCCGCGGGGACGGGGCGGGCAGGCTGTAGCGGCGCGCGCGGGCGGTTGTCCGCAGCGCCCCTGCGGGACGGCGAACCCGACGACAGGAAACCGGGGATAACTGGCAGGGATGCTGCGCAACCTCGACATCCGCGACATGCTCATCATCGACCGGCTGGAGCTTGCCTTTCAGCCGGGGTTGAACGTGCTGACCGGCGAGACCGGCGCGGGGAAGTCCATCCTGCTCGATGCACTGGGGTTCGTGCTCGGCTGGCGCGGGCGCGCGGAACTGGTGCGCGAGGGCGCGCAGCAGG
>SKUV01000181.1 GCA_007129775.1 Paracoccaceae bacterium
CATGGAATTCCAGAAGACCAAGGAAGCCGCGGCGCGCGAGATCGCGGTGGCCTTCGGCATCCCGCCCATGCTGATGGGCATTCCGGGCGATGCCACCTACGCCAATTATCAGGAGGCCCATCGCGCCTTCTATCGCCTGACCGTGCTGCCGCTGGCGACACGGGTGACCGCGGCGCTGGCCCATTGGCTGGGCGGCTTTGCGGGCGAGGGGGTCGATCTGCGCCCCGATCCCGATCAGGTGCCCGCGCTGGCCGCCGAGCGCGATCAGCAATGGCGCCGGATCGGTGAGGCGGCCTTTCTGACCGAGGCGGAAAAGCGCGCGCTTCTGGGGCTTCCGCGGCTGGCGGAGGAGGAATGAGCGGGCGGCGCGATGTCGGCGGCTCAAGGTATCTTTATGACAGTTTCGATGCGGCCCATGCCCGGATCGATGCCAACGAGCGCGTTGCCGAGGAGCGCTGGAACGGGCTGGAGCGGCGCCTGGAGCGGATCGATCTGTCGCTCGACCGGCTGGAGAAGCGATTGTGGCTGACGGTCTACGGGGTGGCGACCATCGTTCTGTCGCAGCTATTGCCGCGGCTCCTTGCGGGGTTCGGGCAATGAGCGGGCCGGGCGGACCGGCTATTGGGCAAGGAAAGGACGGGCGATGAACGAAATGCAGGCGGGGGCCGCAGCATGCGGCGCCGGGCAGGACGGCGCGGCGCTGGAACACAAGTTCCACCGCCCCGAGACCGGATTGAAGCTGGGCGCGGATGCCGCGATCACGGGCTATGCGAGCCTTTTCGGAACACCCGACCAGAGCGGTGATGTGGTGATGCCCGGGGCCTATGCGGCCTCTCTGGCGGCGCTGGCTGCCTCGGGGCGGCGGGTCAAGATGCTGTGGCAGCACGACCCGACCCAGCCCATCGGGATCTGGGACGAGGTGCGCGAGGATGGCCGCGGGCTCTGGGTGCGGGGGCGGGTTTTGCCCGATGTGGCGCGGGGCCGCGAGGCGATGGCGCTGATCGGCGCCGGCGCGCTCGACGGATTGTCCATCGGCTATCGCACCAAACGGGCGGAGCGGCTGGCCGGCGGCGGGCGCCGGCTGCACGAGATCGACCTGTGGGAGGTGTCGCTTGTCACCTTCCCGATGCTGGCGCAGGCACGGGTTGCAGCCAAGGCGAAGGCCGGCGCGGCCGCGGGTTTGCCGGGTGAGGCGTCACAGGCGGGCGAGGCCGCGCTGATGCAGGCGCTGGTGGCGACCTTCACGGAGGCCGCATCGCGCATCAGCGGTGCCGCCGTACCGGACTGCAAGACGCAGGCCGGGGCAGGCAAGAGGGGCCGCCGGGCCCCGTTCTGACAAGAGGATTATCGCGATGAGCAAGACCGAGGCAAAGGCCGCGGGCGGACAGGCCTTGCCTGACGCCAGCGCGCCCCTGCACCCCGGCGCGGCAGAGGTGAAGACCGCCGTGGACGGGTTTCTGAGCGCGTTCGACGCCTTCCGGGGCGAGATCGATTCCAGACTGCAACAACAGGAAGAGCGACTGACCATGCTGGACCGCAAGACCGCAACGGGCGCGCTGCGCCATCCGCTTTCGACCGGGGCCGAGGGGGGCGGGCTGGCCCCGCATACCGCGGCTTTCGATGCCTATCTGCGTTCGGGGGATGACGAGGCGCTGCGCTCGCTGCATCTCGAGGGCAAGGGGATGAACACCGCTGTTTCGGCCGAGGGCGGCTATCTCGTCGATCCGGCCACCTCCGAGGCGATCCGCGGCGTGCTCCATGCCGCGGCCTCGATCCGGCAGGTGGCCAGCGTGGTCACCGTGGAGGCGACCTCGTTCGACGTGCTGGTGGATCATTCCGAACTGGGCGCCGGCTGGGCCACCGAGGCGCTGCCGACTGCCTCGACCACCGCGCCGCTGATCGACCGCATCAGCATTCCGCTGCATGAATTGTCGGCCATGCCCAAGGCCAGCCAGCGGCTGCTGGACGACAGCGCCTTCGATATCGAGGGCTGGCTGGCGGCGCGTATCGCCGACCGCTTTGCCCGGGCCGAGGCGCAGGCATTCATCTCGGGCGACGGGGTGAACAAGCCGCGCGGTTTTCTGACCCATCTGACTGTCGCCAACGACAGCTGGCAGTGGGAGCGGCTGGGCTATATCGCCACTGGCGTGGCGGGTGATTTCGCTCCGGTCAACGCCTCGGATGCGATCGTCGATCTGGTCTATGCGCTGGATGCGCCCTATCGGGCCAATGCGGTCTTCGTGATGAATTCCAAGACTGCCGGGGCGGTGCGCAAGATGAAGGATGCCGACGGCCGCTTCCTGTGGTCTGACGGGCTGGCGGCGGCGGAGCCGGCGCGGCTGATGGGCTATCCAGTGCTGGTGGCCGAAGACATGCCCGACATCGCCCCCGATGCCTTTGCCATCGCTTTCGGCGATTTCCGGGCCGGCTATACCGTGGCCGAGCGGCCGGATCTGCGGGTGCTGCGCGATCCGTTCAGCGCCAAGCCGCATGTGCTGTTCTACGCCACCCGGCGCGTGGGCGGCGATGTGAGCGACTTCAAGGCGATCAAGCTTCTGCGCTTCGCCGCCGACTGAGCCGTCGGCACAGGCAAGGCGGCCCCGTCCCGGCGCATTTGCGTGCCGGGGCGGGGCCGGAACGGGGCGGCGGATCGGCAGGGCGGGGTGCCGCGGCCGGCTGCTGCACCTGCAGGCGTGCGTTGGGGGACAGGACATGATGTTGAAGGAACAGGGCGGCATCCCGCAAGCGGCGCTGCCGCTGGCGGCGTTTCGGGCCCATTTGCGGCTGCCCGAAGGCGTGCCCTCGGGCCCGCACGAGGAGGTCGAGGAGGCCGCGCTGGAGCGTGCGCTGCGCGCTGCCATTGCGGCGATCGAGGCGCGCAGCGGCAAGGCGCTGATCGCCCGCACGTTCGAGCTGCAGCTGACCCGCTGGCGCGACGCGCAGGCGCAGCTTCTGCCGGTGGCGCCGGTGGCGCAGATCGATACGGTCGTGCTGCGCGATGCCGAGGGGATGGCCGAACCGGTGGACCCGGCGCGCTGGCGGCTGGAGCCCGATCTGCATCGGCCCGCGCTGGTGGCCTCGGCCATGCTGCTGCCGCAGATCCCGCGCGGGTCACGCGCCGAGATCGTCTTTCAGGCGGGGTTCGGCGCGGGCTGGGATGACCTGCCGGCCGATCTGGCCCAGGCCGTGATGATGCTGGCGGCGCAATACTGGGAAGAGCGCCACGCCGGCGCAAGCCATGCCGCCGGCCCCGGCGCGGCGG
>SKUV01000190.1 GCA_007129775.1 Paracoccaceae bacterium
CCGGGTGAAGGGCTCGGGCCGGGTGAAGGGCTCGGGCCGGGTGAAGAGCTCGGGCCGGGTGAAGAGCTCGGGCGAAGAGGCTGTCAGGTCGCCTGCGCGGTGGCGGGCAGGGGCATGCCGTCGGCCCAGGGCGCGCCGTCGGCGATCCACCAGCCGGGCAAGGTATGGGCCAGCCTTTGGGCGGCGGCTTGCGCGGCAGCGCGGTCGGCGAAGAGGCCGAAACAGGTCGCGCCGGATCCCGACATGCGCGCCAGAAGGCAGCCCGGCAGCGCCGCCAGCGCGGCCAGGCCCGCTGCGACAGGCGGGCACAGCGCGGTGGCTGCGGGCTCCAGATCGTTGCGCTGGGCCGCGAGAAAGGCCGCCAGCGCGGCGGCATCGGGTAGGGGCGGCAGGTTTGCGGGCAGGGGCGGGTTTTCGCGACGCGCCAGCGCGGAAAAGACCGCCGGCGTGGGCGTCTCGATCCGGGGGTTGGCCAGCACCATCGCGAAGGCAGGCAGGTTCGCCAGCGGCTCCAGCCGCTCGCCGATGCCACGCAGGCGCAACGGGCGCGCCATCAGACAGGCCGGCACGTCGGAGCCGAGCGCGAGCGCTGCCTCCGGCGCCGGCAGGGGCCGCCCCCACAGTGCCGACAGTGCCCGCAGGGCGGCGGCGGCATCGGAGGAGCCGCCACCAATACCCGAGGCCGGCGGCAGACGCTTGTCGAGCACCAGATCCGCCCCCGCCGCGTCCTTCGGCCCTGCCGGGCCGGCCAGCAGCCCGGCGGCGCGCAGCACCAGATTGTCCCCGCCTGTCGGCACGCCGCCGGCATGGGGCCCGGTCACGCGCAGGCGCAGATCATTCTCCGGACGCGCGTGCAGCCGGTCGCCCACATCCAGAAACACGACAAGCGAGTCGAGCAGGTGATAGCCGTCGCCGCGCCGGCCGGTGACATGCAGCGCAAGGTTGATCTTGGCCGGCGCGAAGGCCTCAATTTCCATGGGTGCCGGTCAGATGCGGCTCCGCGCCCTCCTCGATCAGAACCTGGTCGAGGCCCACCTCCAGCTTGCGGCGCAGCCGGTCCATGTCCAGATCGTCGGCCGGGCCGAAAGACAACGCACGGCGCCATTGAAAGCGGGCCTCGCGGGTGCGGCCGACGGCCCAATAGACATCGCCCAGATGATCGTTGATCACCGCATCCTGCGGGCGCAGCTCGACCGCGCGTTCCATGACCGGAACGGCCTCTTCGAACCGCCCGAGCCGATAGAAGGCCCAGCCGAGGCTGTCGGTGATATAGCCGTTGTCGGGCTCGCCCTCGACTGCACGCTCGATCATGTCGAGCGCCTCCTTGAGGTTCTCGCGCCGCTCCACCAGCGAATAGCCGAGGTAGTTGAGCACATGCGGCTCATCGGGGTTCAGTTCCAGCGCCTTGCGGAAATCTGCCTCGGCCTCGGGCCAGTTGCCCTCGCGTTCATTCGCGATGGCGCGGGTGTAATAGACCACCCAGTGCTGCGGTTCGGGCGGGCCCAGCAGGTCGAGGGCGGTGTCATAGGCGCGGGCGGCCTCGGCGAAGCGGCTCTCGCGGCGCAGGAAATCACCCAGCGTGACGTGGATCGTCGCCAGTTGGCCGTGGGTTTCCGCCAGTTCCTGCATCGCATCGATGGCAGCATCGGCATCGCCCGAGGCGAAAAGCGCATCGGCCCGGCCGATTTCGGCGACATGGAATTGCGGATCTTCGGGGGGCACGATCTCAAAGGCCTCGGCCGCCAGTTCGTGCTGGCCCATCCGGTTCAGGATGCGCCCGCTCAGCAGGATTGCCGGCACGTGATCGGGGCGCAGATGATGGGCGAGGCGTGCGAAAACCAGCGTGTATTCGTCGCCTGCCTCGCCGCGCAGGCCCTCGGCCAGCATGTAGAGCATTTCCGCGAGCCCATCGCCGGCCGATGTCACGAGGTCGAAGGGCAGCACCGCGCCCGCTTTCAGATCGGCCCGCAGGCGGGCAAGTTCCGGGTCGGGGTCGGTGCCGAAAGCGGCATCCAGCATCAGCACCGCGTTCTCGTGCTCGTCGATCTGGCTGAGCAGTTGCAACCGCGCGATCACCCCGCGCCGGTCGAGGGGCAGCGGGCCCGCGGCTTCGCCCGACAGGATATGCTCGGCCCCCTCCACATCGCCCACGGCGGCAAGCGCAAGGGCCTTGTTGAACTGCCCGAAGACCGCCATGCCCTCGGCGTCGATCACTGCGTCGAACGCGGCAAGCGCGTCTGACATGCGCCCGCGCCCAAGTTCGGCCCACGCCCGCGCCAGACCGTCGACCAGCGGCCCGCCGCGGCCACCGGCATCAAGCGCGGCAAGCGCGGCCTCGTAATCGGAGGCCGCGAAATCCCGCGCCAGCAGCACGAGCCCTGCGGCTTGCGTGGGCAGCCCGGCCTCTGCGAGGCTTTCGGCATGGCGGGTGGCGGTGTCGATATCGCCCAGCCCGATGTTGGCCATGAGCGCGGACTCGATCAGCACGATATTGGCCGGATCGCGCCCCAACGCCCGTTCGAGGTATTCTGCCGCGGCGGCGTAATCGTTGTTCCGGCTGGCGACCCGCGCGGCGAGCACGGGGCCCGCGAGGCCGCCATCGCTTTGCATCTGCTGGGCCGCCGCCGGGGCGACAGCAAGCGGCCCGACCCCGTTCGATCCGGCGGCGAAGGCAAGGCCGAGGCAAAGCGCTATGACAGCGCCTGTGCGGCGAGGGTGCGCGGCGTCATGGCGGGATGGTTCGGGCACGCGGCTCCTCCGTGGCACAGGGCAGGCGACCCGGCGCGTCGGGCGCGCCTCGGTCACGTTGGAACCTAGCGGCGCACCCCTGCCAAGGCAATGCGACCCGACCACGGCTTGCCGGATTGTGACTGTCCGGTGGCGTCATGCCCATACGCTGCGCAGACATTTCGCGCAACGACAGCCCGCCCGGACGCGCCTGCGCATCGCAGGCGGCCGATCGCGGCCACACCCCGGTCGCGGCCCAGGCCCTCGGTCGTGGCGCTGCGGGCCCCGCGCGGGTGCGGTTCAGGCGTTGGCTTCGCGGATCTTTTCGGCGGCGGCCTTGTCGAAGGCCACACCCTTGGTTTCGAGCAACTGGTCAAGCTCTCCCGACAGGGTCATCTCGGTGATGATGTCGCATCCGCCGATGAATTCGCCCTTGACGTAAAGCTGCGGAATCGTCGGCCAGTCGGAGTAATCCTTGATGCCCTGACGGATGCCTTCATCGGCCAGCACGTTCACATCGGCATATTC
>SKUV01000280.1 GCA_007129775.1 Paracoccaceae bacterium
CGGGGTGCGTCCTCGGGGTGCGTCCTCGGGGTGCGTCCTCGGGGTGCGTCCTCGGGGGGCATCGAGCCCCCGCTCGGCCGCGCGCGGCGGCGCGGGAGTGCGTGTGGCGGCGTCCGGACTGCCGCGCGGGCTGAACCGGATTGTCGGGGGCGGAGGGCTTCGCGGTGCAGCCTTTGCAGGGGGGCGTTCGAGCCGGGCGACCGGTGCTGCCATTGCGCGCTGCCCGGCGGCGTGGCGACCGGCGTGGCGACCGGCGTGGCGACCGGCGTAGCGACCGGCGTGGCGACCGGCGTAGCGACCGGCGTGGCGCGGTTCGGCGCGGTTCGGCTCTGGGGTCGGCAGGCTCCGGCATCCCGCTGCTGTCGCGGGACCATCCTTGCAACGGGTCCGGCACGGGCTGGCGGTGCCTGCGCGCGGCCTCGGGCCGGGCGTTGCCGTGCATCAAGGCGCGGTGTCGGGCCGGATCAGCCGAAGATGAGCATCTCGGCGCTGAAATCCTGACTTGTCATGGACATGCCCTCCCAACTGCGCACGAGAATCTCGTCGCCCTGCACCAACAGGCGCGCGCCGTCGGCGGTCGGCGTGATCGTCAGCCCCTGCGAGCTGTAGAGCATCGGATAGGCGCTCAGGTCGATCCGGTCGGCGCCGCGGCCGAAATCCATGATCCGGTCGGTGCCGCCCTCTCCGGCCATGGGCCGGAAGACGAAGACATCATCGCCCGGCCCGCCGAACATCGTGGTCTCGCCCGGGCCGGCCACCAGCCGGTCGTTGCCCGCCCCGCCCGACAGCGTGGTGGCGCCGCCGGTTGCCTCCAGATGATCGTCGCGCGGCGTGCCGGTCAGGCTGTCGCCCGTGGCCGGCGCGAGCGCCAGATCTCCGAAGCGGCCCATGTCGAGGGCGAACTGGGTCAGCCCGGGGCTTGCCTCGCCCGCGGCGAGGATCTGGGCCTGATCGCCGATCACCGTGGCGGCGAGGCTGCGCACATTGCCCAGCGTCCAGCCGGCCTGATCGGCGATGCTTTCCAGATGATAGAGCCGGCCTCCGGGCCCGATCTCGAACAGCGACAGCCCGTCGTCGGAGCCGCCGGCGACGGCGAAGCTGCGGCCCTGATGGCTGAAGCTCGCCACATCCTGCACACCGCCGAAGCGCGTCGTCAGGTCGTCGGTGCGGTGGTCGGCCTCGAACAGCACCCCGAGCGGGTTGACGCGGAACGACGTCAGCGTGCCGGTGGTCGCGCCGGCGGCGATCACATGGGCGTCGCCCAGCACCTGCGCCGCGGCGAGCGCGCTGATCCCGCCCATGCCGAGCCCGAAGGCGGCGCCCAGCGTGTCGGCCAGTTCAAGCTGCCCGCCCGGGCCGGGAAGGTAGGTCGAGATCCCGCCCTCCGCCGCCGAGGCTGCCACGATCACCGGGCTGCCGCCCACATCGAGAGTGATCAGCGCGCTTATATCGGCCAGCGTGGTCTTTGGGCCGTCGTCCAGCGTCTGGACCAGCGTCAGTTCGGAGCGATCCTCGATCCGGAAGACCTGCAGCCCCGCTGCGCCCCAGCTTGCGCTGACCAGATATTGCTGCCCGCCCAGATCGAAGGCGGTGGTCCGGGTCCAGTTGGCAAGGCTGCCGCCGTCGCTCTGCAGATGCGACAGCCACCCCATCTCGCCGTCGGCCGCATCCAGCCGGCGCAGGGCGCGCGCGCCCTCGGTCGCGCCGGTGGCCAGGAGCCAGTCCTGCCCGTCGATGCGCAGAAGCGTCAGATCGGCGAGGTTGCGCGAGCCGCTGCCGTTGCTGGCACCGCGCGCCTGCACCTCGGCGGCGATCTGATCGGAGGCCAGTTCCAGCCGCATCACCCCGCCATCCGCGCCCGATCCGGCGAACAGATAGGGCCGGTTGTCGAACCAGCCGATGTCCATGGCCGCGATCCCCCAGGGATGCGACAACGCATCCAGGGTCGCGACATGGCTGAAATAGCCCATCGCCACACTCCCTCACTCACCCGGGACTGAGCGTGGCGGCGGCGCGTTAACGCCTGCTTTCCGAATTGCGGCGCGGATCAGGCATTAAAGAGGAAATGCAGGACATCGCCATCGGCGACCTCGTAGCCCTTGCCCTCGATGCGCAGCCGGCCGGCCTCGCGCGCGGGGGCCTCGCCGCCTAGGGTGACATAATCGTCGCAGGCGATGGTCTCGGCCCGGATGAAGCCGCGTTCGAAATCGCCGTGGATCACGCCGGCGGCCTGCGGCGCGCGGGTGCCGGCGCGGATTGTCCAGGCGCGGGCCTCCTTCGGGCCGACGGTGAAGAAGGTGCGCAGGCCCAAAAGGTCGTAGCCCGCCCGGATCAGCCGCGACAGGCCGGCCTCTTCCAGGCCCAGCTCGGACAGGAAAAGCTCCGCATCCTCGGGGTCGAGCTGGCTGATCTCTTCCTCGATCCGGGCCGAGATGACCACATGGCCCGCGCCCTGCTGCACTGCCATCTCGGCCACGCGCGCGGTCTGGCTGTTGCCGGTGGCGGCGGAGCTCTCCTCGACGTTGCAGACGTAGAGCACGGGCTTCGCCGTCAGAAGCTGGAGCATCGCCCAGGCTTTCGCATCCTCCTCGGCGATGGTGACACTTCGGGCGGGGCGGCCATCCTCCAGCGCGGCAAGGGCGGCGCGCAAGAGCCGGTCCTGAACCAGTGCTTCCGCATCGCCGCCGCGCAGCTTGCGCGACAGGTTGGCAAGGCGCCGCTCGATGCTGTCGAGATCGGCGAGCATCAGTTCGGTCTCGATCGTCTCGGCATCGGCGACCGGATCGATCCGGCCTTCCACATGGGTGACATCGTCATCCTCGAAACAGCGCAGCACATGGGCGATGGCGTCGACCTCGCGGATATTGGCGAGGAACTGATTGCCGAGGCCCTCGCCCTTGGACGCGCCGCGCACGAGGCCGGCGATATCGACGAAGGTCATGCGCGCCGGGATGATCTGGCGCGATCCCGCGATGCCTGCGAGGGTGTCGAGGCGCGCGTCCGGCACCGCGACCTCGCCCACATTGGGCTCGATCGTGCAGAACGGGAAATTCGCGGCCTGTGCCGCGGCGGTGCGGGTCAGCGCGTTGAAAAGCGTCGATTTTCCAACGTTCGGCAGTCCGACGATGCCCATTCTGAAGCCCATGTTCGTGGCCCTTTCCCGCATGCCAGCCAGAGGTCGGCGCATCTAGGGCGGCGAAGGGGGGCACGTCAAGCCGCCGGCCGCGCGGCCC
>SKUV01000085.1 GCA_007129775.1 Paracoccaceae bacterium
CGATGCCCCCCGAGGCCGCAGCCCCGGGATGGTGCCGCGGGATGGTGCCGCGGGCGGGTGCCGCGGGCGGTCACGCCGCGCCTGCGCGCAGGGTCCGACACATTCAGAAAATGGATTGTTTCGCGCGCGAAACAATCAGAAAACGCGATGTTTTACAGATCGTTAACGCCGAAATACCCGTCCAGCACCCGCCGGTAGACGGCGGCAAGCTGGCGGATATGCGCCTCTTCGGCATGTTCGTCGACCATGTGCATCGTCCGGCCCACCAGGCCGAACTCCACCACCGGGCAATGGTCCTTGATGAAACGCGCATCCGACGTCCCGCCCGAGGTCGACAGGACCGGCGTCACCCCCGTCTCTGCCGTTACCGCACGGGCCACAAGATCCGACAGCGGGCCCGGCGGGGTCAGAAAGCAATCGCCGGAAAAGGTGACCTCGGTCGCGATCTCCACCCCGAATTCGGCGCCCGCGCGCGCGGCCTCGGCCCGCAGCCACTCGGCCAGCGAGGCGCCCGTATGGCTGTCGTTATAGCGGATGTTCACCGTCGCCCGCGCCGCGGCCGGGATCACGTTATTGGCCGGGTTGCCGGTATCCACCGTCGTGATCGCGAGCGTCGAGGGGCCGAAATGCGCGGTGCCCTCATCCAGCACATGGCCCGCCAGCCGGTCCAGCAGTCGTACCAGCGCCGGCAGCGGGTTTCTGGCCCGTTGCGGATAGGCCGCATGGCCCTGCACGCCTTTCGCCGTGAAATACCCGGTCATGGAGCCGCGGCGGCCGATCTTGATCATCTCGCCCATCACTTCGGGACAGGTCGGCTCTCCCACGAGGCAGGAGGCCATCTCCTCGCCCTCCTGCGCCATCCAGTCCAGCAACGCGCGGGTGCCGTCCTTGGCGGGGCCTTCCTCGTCGCCGGTGATGGTCAGCACGATGGCGCCGTCGGGCGGCGCCTCGGCCACCTTTGCCACCGCCGCGGCGACGAAGGCCGCGACCCCCGATTTCATGTCGCAGGCGCCCCGGCCCCAGACCTTGCCCTCGCGGATCTCTGCGGCGAAGGGGTCGACCGTCCAGTCAGCGGGGTTGCCTGCGGGCACCACATCGGTATGCCCGTTGAAGCCGAAGCTGCGCGGATGCCCGCGCGGCCCCCATCGGGCAAAGAGATTGGGCACGCCGCCCCGGTCCACCCTTGTGCAGGTGAAGCCCGCCGCCTCCAGCACCGATTGCAGCAGCACCAGCGCGCCGCCCTCCTCGGGCGTGACCGAGCGGCAGCGGATCAGATCGGCCGTCAGCGCGACCGGATCGATGGCGGGTATCTCGGGCTTCGTCATCCGGTCTCCTCCGGCTCAGTCCAGCGGCGTCATCTGCGCCACGATAACCGCATTTTCATCCCGCGCCCGGTCCATCAGGGCGCGTTCCTCTGGCGGGATATCATCGCCCTGGGCAAGGCGTTCGTCCAGCGTGCCGTAGCCCTGTACGTCCAGCGGCGACAGCGCGGCCTGACGCAGGATCGCGACGGTTTCGCGCACGGCCTCGGCCTCGTCCGCGCCGGTGGCATAGCAGACCAGCGCCGCGCCGCTGGCGTCTGCGGGCAGCCCGTCATCGGGCGCGCGCCCGACCTGCACCAGCAGGGTATAGACCTGTTGCTTCGGGTCGGGTGTGGGGGGCATCGCGGGCTCCTGCGGGTTTCCGCCCAAGTGGCGGGAACGGGAGGGCTTGTCAATCGCGCCGGAATGGTATTGTTACACTATAACATTATCATAGGAGGCCACCATGACCCACCGCTTGCCCGTCACCGTGCTCTCCGGCTTTCTCGGCGCCGGCAAGACCACGCTGCTCAACCATGTCCTGAACAATCGCAAGGGCGCACGGGTGGCGGTGATCGTCAACGATATGTCCGAGGTGAATATCGACGCCGATCTGATCGATTCCGGCACCGAACTGCGCCGGGGCGAGGAAAAGCTGGTGGAGATGTCGAACGGCTGCATCTGCTGCACCCTGCGCGACGATCTGCTGGCCGAGGTGCGCAGGCTCGCCGAGGCCGGGCGCTTCGATTACCTGCTGATCGAATCCACCGGTATTTCCGAGCCGCTGCCCGTGGCCGCCACCTTCGAATTCCGCGACGAGGAGGGCCGCAGCCTGTCCGATATCGCCGAACTGGACACGATGGTGACGGTCGTCGATGCGATGCATCTGCTCAAGGATTACTCCAGCCACGATTTCCTGCGGGATCGCGGCGAAACCGCCGGCGAGGAAGACACGCGCACGCTGGTGGATTTGCTGGTGGAGCAGATCGAATTCGCCGATGTGGTGGTGCTCAACAAAGTCTCCGACGCCAGCCCCGCCGACCGCGAGGCCGCGCGCAAGATCATCCGCGCGCTCAACGCCGATGCCCGCATCGTGGAGGCCGATCACGGCCGGGTGGAGCCCGCCGATATCATGGGCACCGGCCTTTTCGATTTCGAGCGTGCGCACGAGCATCCCACATGGGCAAAAGAGCTTTACGGCTTTGCCGATCATGTGCCCGAAGATGCCGAATACGGCATCACAAGCTTTGTCTACCGGGCGCGCAAGCCCTTCGATCCGGGCGCCTTTGCCGAGTTTCTCAAGACCCCGCTGCCCGGGGTGATCCGCGCCAAGGGGCATTTCTGGCTGGCCACGCGGCCCGAATGGGCAGGGGAATTCAGCCTCGCCGGCGCGGCCGTGCAGACCCGGGGCCTTGGCCTGTGGTGGGCCGCCGTGCCCGAAAAGCACTGGCCCCAGAGCGACGAGGCCCAGCGCCGGATGCGCGCCCATATGGACCCGGTCTTCGGCGACCGCCGGCAAGAGATCGTCTTTATCGGCGCGCTGGGCACGATGAGCACGGCGCGGATCTGCGCGATGCTGGACCGCTGCCTTGTCCGCGACGAGGATTTTGTGCCGCAGGACTGGGCGCTACTGCCCGACCCCTTCCCCGCATGGGGCCGCGCGGCGGCATGAGGGGCAACATCCGCACCGGCCTGAAGGCGCGGCGCCAGATCGGCGACTCGATGGCCGAATTCGACCGCCTGCCGCCGGGCGCGCGCATCTGGGTGCGGGGCGCGGTGCTGCCGTGGTCGGCCCGGTCGGTCCGCCGCCGCTGGTGCGAGGCGATGGCGCGCTGCGGCGGTGACGAGGCCGCCGCGCGGGCCGCGCTCGACGCGCTGGAACGCCGGGTTCTGGCGCGCGACCGGATCGCGGCAGAGGCACGCCGCTGAC
>SKUV01000132.1 GCA_007129775.1 Paracoccaceae bacterium
GTCTTCGGGGCGCAGGGCTGGATCCCAGTGCGGATTGCGCAGAAACCTGCAGTCGAGCACCATATCGACGCCCGAAGGCAGCCCGCGGCGAAACGAGAACGACTGCACCGAGACCGACGGCCCGCTCAACTCGCCATTGCTGCCGAACATCTGGGACATGGCCGCGCGCAGGTCATGCGGGGTCAGGTCGGTGGTGTCGAGCACGGTGTCGGCTGCCTCGCGGATCGGGGCGAGCAGGTCGATTTCGCGCTCGATCCCGTCCGAGGGATGTTCTGCCGGGGCCGAGGGGTGGCGGCGCCGGGTTTCCGAATACCGGCGCAGCAGGGTTTCGGGCGCGCAATCGAGATACAGGACCTCCATCTGGATGCCCGGGTCGCGCGCGAAGGTGGCGACCAATTCGGACAGTGCGCCGGCGTTGAAGCCCCGCGTCGTGGCATCGACGCCGAGCGCGATGGGCTGTGGCATCGGGCCGCCTTCGAACAGGCGCGGGATCAGCGAGATCGGCACGTTGTTGATCGCCTCGAAGCCGAGGTCTTCAAGTGCCGCGATGGCGGTGGTGCGGCCTGCCCCCGACAGGCCGGTGACGAGCACGAGGCTCTGCACGAACTGGGAAGGCTCGGTCATGGTGGATTGTCCGCGGTGGCTGAATGTTTCAGGTATTGCAGCAGCGCTGCCGGAAAAGACCGCATCGCCACCCTGTGAAGCAGCGGCAACCTGTGACCCAGCAGGGTGATGTGGCGCTGCGGCGGCATCCGCTCGGTCTCGATCTTGCCCAGATCGACGACGAGGCGCAATGTGCATTCGTTCAGCGGCCACGCCGGAACGAGGCCGATCCCGCGCGCCTCGACCGCGGCGGGTAGCCCGGGCGGTGCGCTGGCCCAGACCCCCTGCGCGGTCGGGCGCAGCGCGGTGCGGTCGTCGGCCACGAGCCGGGCACCCAGTGCCATGAGTTCCAGCGCCAGCCCCGACTTGCCGGAGCCCGACGGCCCGAGGATCAGAAGCCCCGCCGCTGCCTGTTTGCTATGCCGGTCGCATTCGCCCCGCCGGCCATCGGAACTGCCGGCACCTGCCTCCGTGCCGTCCTGTACGGACAGAATCGCGACGCAACTGGCATGGTGGCACAGCGGTTGCGGTCGGTCACTGCGGACGGCGCGCTGCGCCGCCGGGCTCAGCGGGGCTGCCAAGGGTTCGGTCGCGCCGTCGCCCACCGGCCCGACCCCGTCACAGCGGCAGGCCCACGACGAAGCGAGCGCCGAGCGGATCGGACGACGGGTCGGCGTCGGTCGGGCGGATGTTCTCGGCCCAGATCACGCCGCCATGGGCCTCAACGATCTGCTTTGAGATGGCCAGCCCCAGCCCGGAATGATTTCCGAACTGTTTTTCGGGCCGCTCCGAATAGAACCGCTTGAAGACCTTGGACAGCGCCTGTTCCGGGATTCCCGGGCCGGTATCCTCCACCACGATCAGAACCCTGTTCTCGCGCGAGCGGGCCCAGATGCGCACGGCGTCGCCCTCTTCGCAGAACGAGGTCGCGTTGGTGATCAGGTTGACGAACACCTGCGCCAGACGGGCCTCCAGGCCCTGGATCACAAGCGGCTCCTCGGGCAGGTCGATGATGAATTCTACGCCCTTGGCCTCTGCCTCCTTGCCGAGGTATTCCGACAGGTTGCGCAGCATCTTGAGGATGTCGAAGCTCTCTTCCTGCTCCTTCACCAGTTCGCTGTCGAGCCGCGAGGCGTTGGAGATATCCGATACCAGCCGGTCCAGACGCCGCACGTCATGGTCGATCACATCGAGCAGGGTCTGGCGCTGGTCATCGCGCTTGGCGACCCGCAGCGTGCCTACGGCAGAGCGCAGGCTGGCCAGCGGGTTCTTGATTTCGTGCGCGACATCGGCGGCGAATTGTTCGTTCGCCTCCAGCCGGTCGTAAAGCGCCGCGACCATGCCGCGCATGGCCACCGAAAGCCTGCCGATTTCATCCGGACGGCCGGCCAGATCGGGAATACGCACCCGCGCGGCCTTGTTGCGTCTGGCATTCTTGTCGCGCCCGATCTCGGCCGCGGCGGCCAGATCGGCCAGCGGGTTGGCGATGGTGGAGGCAAGCACGAGCGACAGTCCGATGGAGACCATGAGCGCGACGAGGAACATCTGAAGTACATGTTCGCGTTCGTTGCGCACCAGCGCCTCGATCTCGCTGGCCGAGGAAATCAGGGTCACCGCGCCCAGCACCTGCCCGTCCGGCCCGGTGACTGCTGCGGCTGCGCTGATCATCGTTTCGCCGCCCGCGGTGCGCTGGGTGCGTACAGCGGTCTGTCCGCCCATCGCTGCCGCGGCCAAATCCTGCGCGAGTCCCTCGAGATCGGTGCCTGTTGGCGGGGCAGAGGAGCCGAACAGTCGTTCCAGCCCGTCCCAGACCGAATTCAGAAACCCGGTGATGAAATTGCCCCCGTCGGCGGCGGGCCCGGGCACGGGATGCGGGCGGTCGCCTGCCCGCGCGGACACCAGCCCCTGTCCGGCGTCGAAGACGTAAAGCGACAGCCCCTCATGCAGCGGCACGCCGGCGGACGTGCCGGCGGCAAGCGCATCCTCTTGCGCCGCGCCGACCGCGACCATCCCGGCGACCAGTTCCGCCTCGACCCCGAGCGAGGCCTCGCGTTGCAGAACCAGAGAGTCGCGGAACGGATTGACGTAGAGAACGCCGGCCACGAGCACCACAAGCGCCAGCAGGTTGAAAAAGATGATCTTGCGTGCCAGCGGTGAGCGGTTGAGCGAAAAGAAACCGCGCCGGGCGCGGCTCGCACGCAATTCGGTCTCGACCGTTCCCTGCGGGCGTACCCAATCCTCGCCCAGAACGACGTTCTCGGGGCGCTGGCGCGCTGCCTGTGGCTTGGGGGCCTGCATGTCGACAGCCAGGCTCATTCTTCGTTGTAACGATAACCGATGCCGTAGAGCGTCTCGATCGCCGAAAACTCCGGGTCGGCGCCGCGCAGCTTCTTGCGCAGCCGCTTGATATGGCTGTCGATCGTGCGGTCATCGACATAGACCTGATCGTCATACGCCACGTCCATCAACTGATCGCGGCTCTTTACGAAGCCGGGGCGTTGGGCGAGCGCCTGCAGCAACAGGAATTCGGTGACGGTGAGCGAGACATCCTTACCCTTCCACGACACCGCGTGGCGGAGCGGGTCCATCGTCAGGTCGCCGCGTACCAGCACCTTGTTTTCCTCGGTCGTTGCCACCTCGCCGGAGGCGATGGCATCCTGCCGACGCAGCAGCGCCCGGATCCGTTCGACCAGAAGCCGCTGCGAAAACGGCTTTTTCACGTAATCGTCGGCCCCCATGCGCAGGCCCAGCACCTCGTCGATCTCGTCATCCTTGGAGGTCAGAAAGATCACCGGCATGGAGGTTTTCTGTCGCAGCCGCTGCAGCAAATCCATCCCGTCCATGCGCGGCATCTTGATGTCGAGCACGGCCATATCGGGCAGCCGCCTGTTGAAAGCGTCGAGCGCGGTCTGCCCGTCGTTATAGGTTTCGACCTCGAAACCTTCCGCTTCCAGCGTCATGGAAACGGAGGTCAGAATGTTCCTGTCATCGTCCACCAGGGCAATGCGTGACATGATGCCTGTCCTCATTATATTGCGTTGTTGCTCGATTTTTGCCGCATTGTCTTTGTTTTGCAGGACCGAATCAACAAAATACTGCAGCCATCGTGCGTGATTCGTTCCAGTGAAGCAGCCGCGCCCCAAGTTTTCGTGAATCGGATGCCTTCGCAGGCGCTGATTGCGCTAACTTCCGGTTGATTGCGCTAACGTCTCGCCGGGCCGCTGTTCTATCGGGAAAGCGCCGTGTTATAGCCGCCTGAGGGCAGGGAGGAACCGGCCTTGACCGGGACGGCGATGCGCCGGCCAGATCACGCTTCATCGCCTGCGGGCAGCTTCAGGAGACACGCATGAATAATGCACGTGTAAACCCGTCTTTTCGGCTTGAAGACCAGGGGCTCGGCGGGTTTGGCAACGTCTATTACAACCTGATCGAACCCGCATTGGTGGAACACGCCGTGCGCCGCGGCGAAGGCCGGCTCGGCCGGGGCGGTGCGCTTCTGGTGGAAACCGGCATTCACACCGGCCGCTCTCCGAAGGACAAGTTCATCGTCCGCACCCCGGCGGTGGTGGATGCGATCTGGTGGGATAACAACGCACCGATGGCGCCCGATGCCTTCGACCGGCTGGAAGCAGACATGATCGCACATATGAAGGGGCGCGATTACTACGTGCAGGATCTGTTCGCCTGTGCTGATCCTGCCCACCGGCTGGATGTGCGGGTGATCACGGAACTGGCGTGGCACGGGCTTTTCATCCGGCATCTTCTGCGCCGCCCGGACGCGGCGGAACTGGCGGCTTTCGTGCCGGAATTCACAATCCTGAACTGCCCCTCGTTCGAGGCCGACCCGGCCCGGCACGGCTGCCGCAGCGGCACCGTGATCGCGCTGAACCTTGAACGCAAGCGTATCCTGATCGGCGGCACGGCCTATGCCGGCGAGAACAAGAAATCCATCTTCACCCTTCTGAACTACCTGCTGCCCGAAAAGGGCGTGATGCCGATGCATTGCTCGGCCAATCATGCTGTCGGGGACGAATCCGATACGGCTGTTTTCTTCGGCCTGTCAGGCACCGGCAAGACGACACTTTCGGCCGATCCCGCTCGGGTTCTGATCGGAGATGACGAACACGGCTGGTCGGATGAGGGCACGTTCAATTTCGAGGGCGGCTGCTATGCCAAGACCATAAATCTGAGCCCCGAGGCAGAGCCCGAGATCTTCGCCACCACCACGCGCTTTTCCACCGTGGTCGAAAACATGGTGTTTGATCCAGAGACGCTGGATCTGGACTTCGACGATGACAGCCTCACGGCGAACATGCGCTGCGCCTATCCGCTGGATTTCATCTCGAACGCGTCCGAGACCGGTCTGGGCGGGCATCCGCGCAGCATCGTGCTGCTGACCTGCGATGCCTTCGGGGTGCTGCCGCCCATCGCGCGGCTGACCCCGGCGCAGGCGATGTATCATTTCCTGTCGGGCTTTACTTCCAAGGTGGCGGGCACCGAACGCGGCGTGACCGAGCCGCAGCCGACCTTTTCCACCTGTTTCGGTGCGCCATTCATGCCGCGCCGGCCAGAGGTCTATGGCAAACTGTTGCAGGACAAGATCGCGCGCCAAGGCGCCACCTGCTGGCTGGTGAACACGGGCTGGACCGGGGGCGCCTATGGCACCGGCACGCGGATGCCGATCCGCGCGACCCGGGCGCTGCTGCGCGCGGCGCTCGACGGCTCGCTTGCCGGGGCGGAATTCCGGCGCGACCCGAATATGGGATTCGACGTGCCCGTTGCGGTGCCCGGTGTGGACCCGGCTCTTCTGGATCCGCGCTGCACATGGGCCGACCCGGAGGCCTATGACAGGCAGGCTGCCCGTCTGGTGGCGATGTTCGCCGAGAATTTCGCGCAATACCTGCCCTTCATCGACGCCGATGTGAAAAGCGCAGCGATCGGCTGACCGGCCATTCACGCCCGGCGCGAGGCAACGAAAAATGGCGCAGGCGGGATGCCTGCGCCATTTCGTTTCAGGGGTGGGCCGGGCTTCAGAAGAAGCCGAGCTTGTTCGGGTTGTAGCTGACCAGCATGTTCTTGGTCTGCTGGTAGTGATCCAGCATCATCTTGTGGGTCTCGCGCCCGATGCCCGACTGCTTGTAGCCGCCGAAGGCCGCATGGGCGGGATAGGCGTGATAGTTGTTCACCCAGACGCGGCCCGCCTCGATGCTGCGGCCAAAGCGATAGGCGCGGGTGCCGTCGCGGGTCCAGACGCCGGCACCGAGGCCATACATCGTGTCATTGGCGATGGCGAGTGCCTCGGCCTCGTCCCTGAAGGTCGTGACCGACACGACGGGGCCGAAGATCTCTTCCTGAAAGACCCGCATCTTGTTGTGACCCTTCAGGATCGTCGGCTGGATGTAGTAGCCGCCTTCCAGATCGCCAGACATCCGCGCGGCGTCACCGCCCACCAGCACTTCGGCGCCCTCTTCGACACCGATGGTGAAATAGGACATGATCTTGTCGTGCTGCTGGCGGCTGGCTTGCGCGCCCACCATGGTCGCCATGTCGCGCGGATCGCCCTGCTGGATCGCCTTCACCCGCGCGATGCAGCGGGCGATGAACTCCTCATAGATGTCTTCCTGAATGAGCGCACGCGATGGGCAGGTGCAGACCTCGCCCTGATTGAAGGCGAAGAGCACAAAGCCCTCCACCGCCTTGTCGAGGAAGGCGTCATCTTCCGCCATCACGTCGGAAAAGAAGATGTTGGGCGATTTGCCGCCCAGTTCCAGCGTGACGGGGATCAGGTTGACCGTCGCGGCCTCCATGATCTTGCGGCCCGTGGCGGTGGAGCCGGTGAAGGCGATCTTGGCGATCCGGGTTGAGCGCGCCAGCGCGTCGCCCGCCTCGGCGCCGAAACCATTGACCACGTTCAGAACGCCCGGCGGCAGCAGATCGCCGATGACATCCATCAGCACCATGATCGCGGCCGGGGTCTGCTCGGCCGGTTTCAGCACCACGCAATTGCCCGCCGCCAGCGCCGGCGCCAGTTTCCACGCCGCCATCAGGATCGAGAAATTCCACGGGATGATCTGGCCGACAACGCCCAGCGGCTCGTGAAAGTGATAGGCCACGGTGTCGTGATCGATCTCCGACATCGTGCCTTCCTGACTGCGCAGGCATCCGGCGAAATAGCGGAAATGGTCGACCGCCAGCGGAATGTCGGCGGCGGTCGTCTCGCGGATGGGTTTGCCGTTGTCCCATGTCTCGGCCAGCGCGATCAGGTCGAGGTTCGCCTCGATCCGGTCGGCGATCTGCAACAGCACGTTGGAGCGGTGCGCGGCCGAGGTCTTGCCCCAGGCATCCTTGGCGGCATGGGCGGCATCGAGCGCGCGGTCGATATCGGCCGCGTCGGACCGGGCGACCTCGCAGACCTTGGCACCGGTAATCGGGGTCACATTGTCGAAATAGCGCCCGGCGGCGGGGGCAACGAAGGCGCCGCCGATGTAGTTGTCATAGCGGGGCTTGAACGGGGCCTCATAGGCCGTCTTGGGATCGGTCATCACATTCATGGGGTCTCTCCTCCGGTTCGGGCCGCCTCCACGCGGCCATCTCCGAAAGCCTGCCGAATCGGATGCCCCCGGTCATCCCCGGCGCAACGAATGACCGCCCCCACCTGTCGCAGCTTTGCGACAGGTCGGCCCTTCGGCTTGTCCGGCGATGGAATTCAGCCCCGGCCCAGCTTGCGATGCAGGGTGGCGCGGCTCAGCCCCAGCGCCCGCGCCGCGGCCGAGACATTGCCGCCCGACCGGGCGAGCGCGCGGCTCAGGACCGCGCGTTCCGCATCCTCGATCCGCTCGTGACACTCCAGCCCCAGCAGATCGGCCAGAGGCCGCGGCACTGTTCCGACGTCGGGCCCAAGCCCGAGACATTGCCGCGCCGCCCGTGTCGCCCCGATCACAAGGTCATCGGCATCGACTGCCAGCAGCGCGCCCGCTGCGGCCTCCTGCCCCGGAACCATGACGATGCGCGCCCTGGGGAAGTGGTGATGCAGCAGATCGGCCTCCAGTTTGCGCACCGCCTCGGCCAGCGTGCCGGTGATCAGCCCGAGGATCGCCTCCGGCAGGCCGTCCCTGGCGGTCGATACATCGATGATCGCGAGCAGATCCCCGTCATGGCCGTAAAGCGGCACGGAACTGCAACTCAGCCCGATGTTGCTGGCCAGATAATGCTGGTCGCGGTGCACGGTGACGGCGCGTCCCTCGGCAAGGCAGGTGCCGATGGCGTTGGTCCCGGCCTCGGCCTCGGACCAGAGCGTGCCCGTCCAGAGACCGCTGTCGGCGAAATCGCGGTCATCGCCGGGATTGCCGCGCCGCTCCACCGCGATGCCATCGGCATCGGCCATGACGATGCAGGCGCCAAGGCTGCCCGTGACCTGAAACAGCTGGTCCAGATGCGGGGCGGCAAGCGGCAGAACCGGGCCCAGCCTTTCGCGCGCACGCGAAAGCTCTTGCCCGGTCACGCGAAGCCGGGGTTTGCGCGCGCCCGGATCCAGCCGGTGCAGCCGGGCAGAGCGCGCCCATGACGCGGCGATCGGCGAGCGCGCGGCAAGGCCGCCCGATATCGCTGCCTCGATCCGGCTCTGATGCAAGGACACTTCCGTCGGCATGCGCGCCGCCTCCCTCGACCCGACACAGCGCCGCGGCCCGACCGCGGCCTTGCAATGTCACTGCCCGGGGTGCTCCTGTTACGCGTCCGACGCCGCAACGATCTCCGCCGCCCCCTCCCGGGCTGGCGGAACCTCCCCGACCAGATGGCAAAGCATAGGCGCAAATGAGCCTTTGCGGCAAGACAAACGCGCCGGGCGCGAGGCCGCGCCTCAGACCCGCCCGGCGATCCGGTCGAAAAGCGCCGTGGGCAGCACCCTGCGCAACCCGGCCATCAGCCATGTCGCCGTGGTGACGTAATAGCGCGGCCGCGGCCGCGGGCTTTCCAGCGCGTGGATCAGCTTGCGTGTGACCGCCGATGCCGGCAGTTCGAACGGATCGGGCTTGTCCTTGGTGGCGTAAAGCCGCGGGCGCAGCGTGTCGCGATACTGCGCGGCGCGGGGCGAGGCCTCCCAATCGACCCAGCGCTCGAACTGGCGGGCGGAATTGGTGCGGAATTCGGTTGTGATCGGGCCGGGCTCGATCAGGATGATGCGGATGCCGGTGTCGGCCATCTCCATACGGAGCGCATCCGTCATCCCTTCCAGCGCGAATTTGGTGGCGATATAGGCGCCGCGCCATTTCAGCGCCGCCATGCCGAGCACGCTGGAACATTGCACGATCCGTCCGCCGCCCTGCGCCCGCATCAGAGGGATCACACGGCGCGTGAGGTCATGCCAGCCAAAGAAATTGGCCTCGAAAATCGTGCGCAGGGCGTCGGTCGGGATATCCTCGGCTGCGCCGGGGATTGCATAAGCGCCGTTGTTGAACAGCGCATCCAGCCGGCCTCCGGTGCGGGTGGTGACCTCCTCCATCGCGGCGGCGATGCTGGCGGGGTCTTCGTAATCCAGCCGGAACGACTCCAGCCCCTCGCCGCGCAGCCTTTCGCAATCGGTCTCGGCCCGGCAGGTGGCCAGTACCCGCCAGCCCCGCGCCGACAGCGTGCGCGCCGCGTCGAGGCCGATGCCGGAGGAGCAGCCGGTTATGAGGATCGTGCGTTCTGCCATGAGGATGTCCCGGTTCTGTATCCGCCGGAGCTAAGCCAAATGCGGCCGAAGTCGACCCGACGCTCGCCCGCCCATACGGGCAGCGATCGCCGGCTGCAAGCGCCGGCGGACCAGCACCGCCATGCCGCCCGACCCAGTTGGCACTGGACCGGACGGCGCCCAGAGACTACACAACACCCATGAGTGACGACACCACACCCCCACAAGATATGCTGTCGTCCGAGCCGCTGCGCCGGGCGCTCGGCTCGCGCTATCTGCAATATGCGCTGTCCACGATCATGCACCGGGCGCTGCCCGATGCTCGCGACGGGCTGAAACCCGTGCACCGGCGCATCCTTTACGCCATGCGCGAGTTGCGGCTGGCCTCGAACGGGTCTTTCCGCAAATGCGCCAAGATTTCGGGCGATGTGATGGGCAACTATCACCCCCATGGCGATCAGGCGATCTATGACGCGCTGGCCCGGCTCGCGCAGGATTTCAACATGCGTTACCCGCTCGTGGACGGGCAGGGCAATTTCGGCAATATCGACGGCGACAACCCGGCCGCCGCCCGCTACACCGAAGCCCGGATGACCGCGGCCGCCGAGGCACTGCTGGAAGGGCTGGCCGAGGATGCAGTCGATTACCGCGAGAATTACGACGGCACGCTGACCGAACCGGTGGTGCTGCCCGCCGCCTTTCCGAACCTTCTGGCCAATGGCGCCAGCGGTATCGCCGTGGGCATGGCCACCAACATCCCGCCGCATAATATCGACGAACTGATTGCCGGTTGCCTCGCCATGATCGAAAGGCCCGGTATCAGCGACGAGGATCTGATCGCCCTGATCCCCGGCCCCGATTTCCCCACCGGCGGGGTGATCGTGGAGCCGCCCGCGAATATCCTCGACGCCTATCGCACCGGGCGCGGCTCGTTCCGGCTGCGCGCGGCGTGGCAGGTGGAGCAACTGCCCCGCGGCCTGTGGCAGGTGGTGGTGACGGAAATTCCCTTTCAGGTGCCCAAGGGCCGCCTGATCGAACGCATCGCCGAACTGATGCAGACCCGCAAGGTGCCGGTGCTGGCCGATGTGCGCGACGAAAGCGCCGACGACGTGCGCATCGTGCTGGAGCCGCGCAGCCGAAACGTGGACCCCGAGGTCCTGATGGGCCTTCTGTTTCGCAATTGCGATCTGGAGGTGCGCTTTTCGCTCAACATGAATGTGCTGATCGACGGGCGCACGCCGCGGGTATGTGCGCTCCGCGAGGTGCTGCGCGCCTTTCTCGACCATCGCCGCGAGGTGCTGCAGCGGCGCACGCGCCACCGGATGGACAAGATCGACCAGCGGGTAGAAGTGCTGGAGGGTTTTCTTGTCGCCTTCCTCAACCTCGACCGGGTGATCGACATCATCCGTTACGACGAGGCGCCGAAAGACGCGCTGATGCGCGAGGAATGGGGCAGACCCCATGTGCGCGCCGCCTCGGAGGCCGACTACCGCAGCCCCGCCCCGCGCGGCCCCGGCCATGAGGACGGGCTGAGCGAGGTGCAGGCCGAAGCGATCCTGAACATGCGCCTGCGCGCCCTGCGCCGGCTGGAGGAAATCGCCCTGCGCGCCGAATACGACGCGCTATTGCTGGAACGCGCGGGGCTGGAGGATCTGCTGGCCTCCGACCGGCTGCAATGGAAGCGGATCGGCAAGGAACTGGCCGAAGTGCGCAAGGCCTTCGGCGCCGGCGCCCCGGGCGGTGCACGCCGCACCCGCTTTGCCGAGGCGCAGGTGGTCGAGGATGTGCCGCTCGAAGCCATGATCGACCGCGAACCGATCACGGTGGTCTGTTCGCAGATGGGCTGGATCCGCGCGATGAAGGGGCATATCGCGCTCGACTCGGCGCTGAAATTCAAGGACGGCGACTCCGCGCGCTTCATCTTCCATGCCGAGACGACCGACAAGATCGTGCTTTTCGGCTCCAACGGGCGTTTCTACACCCTCATGGCGGCGAACCTGCCCGGCGGGCGCGGCATGGGAGAGCCTGTCCGGTTGATGGTCGATCTGCCCAACGAGGCGGAGATCGTGACGCTGTCGGCCCATCGCCCGGGCGCGCGGCTGCTGGTGGCCTCCAGCGCGGGCGACGGCTTTGTGGTACCCGCCGACGAGGTGCTGGCCCAGACGCGCGCGGGCAAGCAGGTTCTCAACGTGCGCGCCGGCACTTTGGCGCGGGTGTGCCGGGTCGTTGCGGGCGATCACGTGGCGGTGGTGGGTGAAAACCGCAAGGTGCTGGTCTTTCCGCTCGATGAACTGCCCGAGATGACGCGCGGCAAGGGCGTGCGGCTGCAGAAATACAAGGACGGCGGGCTGTCGGATGCTACCACGTTCGCGCTGGCCGAAGGCCTGTCGTGGAAGGACCCGGCCGGGCGCACCCGAACCGAGTCCGCGCTGGACGAATGGCTGGGCAAGCGCGCCAGCGCAGGGCGGATGGCGCCGCGCGGGTTCCCGCGCGACAACCGCTTTACCGGCTGATCCCGTCGGGCGGGCTTGCCGGCTCGTTTTCGGCGATGACGCCGCTCCTGCCCCGTGTTAGGGCAGGGCATGGCAAGACTTCCCTCCAAAGACGATCTGCGCAACTGGATTGCCGAGAACCCCGGCCAGACGGCCAAGCGCGACATCGCGCGGGCCTTCGGGCTGAAGGGCTCGGCCCGGCTCGACCTCAAGCGCCTTCTGCGCGAACTGGAAGACGA